>NZ_JBQCCF010000064.1:0-204757 GCF_051962475.1 Dyella sp. | reverse complement strand
GCTTTCGTGCGGCGCGGCCTCGCGCTCGGCCAGGCCCAGGCAGACGATACCGGCGAGGATGGCCGCGGCGCCGAGCAACTTGGTGGCGGTGAGCGGCTCGTGGAACAGCCACATCGAGAGCAGCATCACGCTGATCACTTCCAGATGTGAGGCCGCGAACGCCGGGCCGATCGGCGCGTGCTTGAGCAGGCTCATCCAGGTGAAGAACGCACCGAGGTAGCCGAGCACCGCGCCGTATACCCACGGTTCGCCGAACAGGCGCAGCAGCCAGGCGAGGTTCGCTTCCACCGGCAGGGCGTGGTTGCCGGCGAGCTTGAAGGAGATCTGCGTGAGCGTGTCGAAGCCCATCAGCAGGGCGAAGCCGATCAGATAGAAACGCCTCATGCGCCGGCTCCCACGATCGCCACGCCCAGGCTCACCAGCAGGATGCCGGCCACGCGCAGGCGGGTGAGCTTTTCGCCGAACAGGAATCGCCCGGCGACCATGATCGCCACGATGTTGATCGAGCCCAGCAGCACGCCCTCGGACAGCGGCAGCAGCGAGAGGAAGGCGATCCACACCAGGAACTCGAACACGTAGCAGCCCACGCCGATCCACAACCACGGGCGCGCGGCCATGTATTTCCAGCGGGCGAGCCCGTCGCCCGCGTCGCGGTCGCCGGCGGCGGCCTTGAAGGCGAGCTGGCCGCCGGTGTCGAGCACCACGTTGGCCAGCCACAGAACGATGGTGAGCAGGGGCATGCGATGCCTCAGGCCGCCGCGCGGTCGGCGGTGCGGCCGGCCACGATGGCGTCGAAGAAGCGCGCGGAGCGCTCGATCAGCGTGCGGCGTTCCTTGTCGATGGTGATCATGTGGTAGCTGTTCTCCAGCAGCAGCAGCTCGGTGGGCGCACTTACGCCGCGCAGCACGGTTTCGGCGTTGCGCACGCTGGCCACGTCATCCTCGCTGGCGTGGGCGACCAGGCAGGGCGAGGTCACTCGGGGCAGCAGGCCGCGCACGTGGGTGGAGAGCTGGTACAGGTCGGCCAGCGAGTGCCACGGGTTGCCGAGTAGCCCGGCCACGGTGCTGTCGCCCGAGCGCATGGCCGCCTCGACCTGGTTGCGCAGACGTTCGTCGCGCAGGCCGTAGGGGTGCTGCTCCTCGAACACGCGGTGGCGACCCAGGCCGAGTTTCTTCACCAGCGGCAACAGGAACGACAGTCGCGCCGTCCACGGGATGCTCCAGCCGTCGTAGCGGAATGTGGCGCCGTATACACCCACGCCGGCGACCTGCTGTGGACGTTCGGCGGCGAGCTTGAGCGAAAGCAGCGCGCCCATCGACAGGCCGCCCACGAACAGGTGGTCCACGTGCTGCATGAGCTTGTCGGCGGCGGCTTCTACGCTGGCGTACCAGTCGCGCCAGCCGGTGGCGAGCAGGTCCTCGACGTCGCCGCAATGGCCGGCCAGTTGCATGCCGTAGACGGTAAAGCCGGCGTTGTTCAGGCCCTTGGCGAGCAGGCGCATCTCCATCGGCGTGCCGGTAAGGCCGTGGATCAGCAGCACGCCGCGGCGGTCACCTTCAAGCATGAAGTCGGTGGGTTGGATCATCGGGACATCCTGGGGCGGTGGGTGTTGCCTTGGCTTCCATAGCTCAAGCGGGCGGCCTGGTCGCAGCCCGTAGTTTTTGCTCGTCATCCTCGAGAAAGCGGGGATCCATTTTCGCTTCTTGGCAGTGGGTCCCCGCTTTCGCGGGGATGACGCAGTAGAGGTGACCGCAATTTCTTGTCAGCGAGCTTTCGTCGGTGCGGCCGGTGCCGCCGGCGCGCCGAATCGCACCAGCACGCGCTGGCCCACCCGCACGTCGGCCGGCGGCGGGGCGTCGAAGGCCAGCACGCAGGCCACGGTGCGGGCATTGGCGCGCAGTTGCGGGTCGTCTTCCAGCGTGGACGGGCCGACCACGCTGCCGATGCGCAGCACGTGTGCCGGCCAGTTCTGCGTGCTGTTGCCGCCGCCGTCGGCGCTGACCGTGGCCGGCATGCCCACCTTCACCGCGTCGACGAAGGATTCGCTCAGCTCCGCGCGCACGATCGGCGGGGTGAGTGGCAGCAGGGTGAACAGCGGGCCGCCAACGGTGGTCGACACGCTGGCGCCGGTCTGCGCGGCGACGCGCACCACGCGCGCATCGACCGGCGCGCGCAGCGTGCGCAGGCCCAGTTCGTAACGGGCCTCGTCGCGCTTCTGCGTGGCCATAGCCACGGCCGCATCGGCGGCGGCCTGCTGGGCGACCAGTTCGTTGGCGCTGGCCGCCGCCGCATCGGCGCTCTGACCGTCGCCCGCTCCGGCCTTGGCCGCGTCGGCCAGACGCTGGGCCTGCACGCGCATGGCCGCCAGCTTGCCGTCGAGCAGCTGGCGCTGCGCCTTGGCCTGGGCCAGTTCGGCCTCGGCCGCCTGCAACTGCAGCTGGGCCGGCGCGGGATCGAGCGTGGCCAGCACCTGGCCCTTGCTCACGCGGTCGCCCTCGTGCACGGCCACGCTGGTGAGCGTGCCGTCGCGCGGCGTGCCGAGCACCAGCAGGCCGCCTTCCACGTCGACCCGACCGCGCGCCACCGCGGCATACGCGGCGGCAGTGGAAGTCGCGGCGGGCGGCGGCGAATCATGCGAGCAGCCGGCGGCCAGCAGCAGGGCGGCGACGAGGGCGGCGAGGCGCAGCGGTTTCATGACGCGGTTCCTGTGTCCATGGCGGCCGGCGGCGCGGGGCGCCGGTCGCTGAGAATGCGGCCATCTTCCATCGCCAGCACGCGATCGGCGTGGCGGATCAGCCGCGGATCGTGGCTGACGCACAGCACGGTGGTGCCGTGGGTGCGGGCGATGCGGTGGAGGATGTCGATGATCATCTGGCCGTTGGCGGCGTCGAGCGCGCTGGTCGGCTCGTCGGCGAACAGTAGTTCCGGCTGTTTGGCCAGCGCGCGGGCGATCGCCACGCGCTGCTTTTCGCCGCCGGACAGTTCGCTCGGGCGCAGCTGCATGCGCGGGGTCATGCCCACTTCCTCCAGCGACTGCGCGGCGCGCTCGCGCGTCTGTTGGCGCGACAGCCCGAGGTAGTGCAGCGGCAGCTCCACCTGCTCGCGCGCGCTCAGGGCTGGAAACAGGTTGAAGCCCTGGAACACGAAGCCGGTGTGCAGCAGGCGAAAGCGCTCCAGCGCGCGGCTGTCGAGCTGGCCCAACTCGCTGCCCAGCGCCGTAACGCGTCCGGCGTCCACCTTCTGCAGGCCGCTGAGGATCGCCAGCAGGGTGCTCTTGCCGCAGCCGGACGGGCCGGAGATCAAGGTGAGTTCGCCCGCGTCGATGCTCAGCGACAGGCCGTCGAGCACCTGTGTGCGCACCTTGCCGGAGACGAACGCCTTGGCAATGCCTTCGGCGTGCAGCGCGGGGCCGGTGGCGGAGTGGGCGAGCGCGCTCATCGCAGCAGACTCGCCGGATCGGCGCGGCGCAGGCTGCGCATCGCCACCAAGCCGGAGACGGCGGCCAGCGCCATCGCCAGTACCACGCACAGCAGTGTGATCGGGATGCTCAGCACCAACGGTACGTCCTGGCTGCGCGCCAGTTCCAGCAGCAGCACGCCCAGGCCAGTGGCGCCGAGCAGACCGATCGCACCCACCCAGAATGCCTGCTCCAGCACCACCCAGCGCAGGTTGACCACGCCCACGCCCAGCGCATTGAGCGTGGCGTATTCGCGCACCGAGCCGGCCACCGCGGCCATCAGCGTCTGGCTGGTGATCACCGCGCCGACCAGGAATACGATGCCGGCCAGGAATACGACACCGGCGCCGGCGCCGGTGTCGAGCATCCAGTAAAGCACCGAGCGGCGCGCGAACGATTTGGCCGTCCATACGTCGTAGGGGCCGAAGCTGCGGTCGCCGCGCAGGCGGGCCGCCACGGCTTCGGCGCTGGTCGGATCGCGCAGCGCGGCAACCAGGTAAGTGGGGCGGCCAGCGTCGGTGGGATCGGTGTCGAGCCGGCGCGCGGTGTCCAGCGAGCTGACCACGTTGACGCCGCCGAGCGCGCGCAGGCCGCTGCTCACGCCGACCACGCGCACGCGGTGGCCGTTGATTACCGCGTGGTCGCCGATCGCCACGCCGAGCTTGTCGATGTCGGCGCGGTCGACGATCACCGCATCCGGCTCGGCCAGTCGTGCGCGCAGCGCGGGCGGGAGCGTGCGCGAGAACATCAGGCCCTCGGCGCGCGGATCGATGCCGGAGACGAATACCGACTCGCCGCCGGTGTCGTGCGCGCCGCGCCAGTCGGCGTCGATCCAAAGGAACGGCTCGACCTGGCTGACCTCGGGGTCCATGCGCAGGCGCATTTCCACGTCGGGATCGATCGCGCGGCCGAGGTTGACGCTCTGCGTGCCCGGATAGCCCACCCACAGATCGGCGGTGGAACCGGTGATGTACACGCTGGCGCTGCCGAAGATGCCCAGCACCAGCGCCGCCTGCAGCAACTGCAGCAGACCGGCGAAGCCCACCGCGAGGATCGCCGGCAGGAACCGGCGCCATTCGTAGATCAATGTCTTGCGGGCGAGCGCGACCATCAGGGCGCGTCCGCAGTTTTGCTGTCGCTGGCGGTGTCCGGCAGCGGTGCGCCGCCGAGCGCCTTGTACAGGCTGACGAAGGCCAGGTCGCGCGCCACGGTGGCGTCGGTCAGGTCGATCGCCGATTGGGCCAGCGCGAGCCGGCTGTCGAGCGCTTCGGCCGGTGAGGCAAGGTGCAGCCGCACGCGGACATCGGCCGCCTGGGCGGCGCGGCTCAGTGCGCGCTGTGCATCGGCGGTGCGCGCTTCGCGCTGGCGCTGCTGTTCGAGCTGGCCCAGCGCGGTTTCCACTTCAGCCACGCCCTGCAGCACCGCTTGGCGATAGGTGTACACGCTGGCCTCGAGGTCATGCTTGCGGGCGTGCAGCTCGGCCTCGCGGGCGCCCCAGTCGAACAAAGGGATGTCGATCATCGGGCCGGCGGAGAGCAGCGCGTTGTCGCGCGTGCGCCGGTGCGTGGTGAGGTTGGTCGACCACACCAGCGATCCGCCGAGGCCGATGCGCGGATACAGGTCGGCGCGCGCCACGCCGGCGTCGCCGGCAGCGGCGAGCACGTCGGCTTCGGCGCGGGCGATGTCCGGGCGGCTGCGCAGCAGGTCGGCCGGCGCCTGGGTGAGCGTGGTGTCGCCCAGCGCCGGCAGCGGCGCGGCGGCGAGCCAGGCTGGATCGGGTTCGTTGCGGCCAAGCAGCACGGCCAGCTGCTGCGCTGCGGCGTCGACGGCGCCGCGTGGCCCGGCCAGCGCAGCGTCGGCCTGGGCCAGCGCGGCCTCGGCCTCATCCACCGAACGCGTGGAAGCCAGTTGCAGCCGTGCGCGGGTGCGCAGCAGCTCCCACTGCCGGTGGCGGTCGTCGCGGATGGCGGTGAACGTGGTCTCGCGCTGCTGCGCCGCGCGCAGTTCCAGCCAGTTACGCACCACCTCGGCCACCAGCGTCACGCGCACCTGCTGCAGGCTGGCCGCGCTGCCGTTGAGCTGGCCGCGCGCCTGGCGGCGGGTGGCGGTGCCGCGGCCGAACAGGTTGAGCTCCCAGGTGGCGTCGAAGCCGGCGACGAAGAACGAGGCGCTGGCGTCGGGGTCGATCGCGTCCTCGGTCTTGGCGCGCAGGCGCGGCAGGTAGGCGACGTCGGCGCTGCGGGTCATCGCCCGGGCGGCGAGCAGCCGTTCCTTGGCCTGCGCCACGTCGAGGTTGTCTTTGAGGGCGGTGTCGACCAGGGTGTCGAGTGCCGGATCGTGGAAAGCGTGCCACCAGCCGCGCAGGTCGGCCGGCGGTGCCTCCACGTTCGCCTGGTGGCGCCACTGCGCCGGCACCGGTGGGTTGAGCTTGGGCATGTCGATGCCCTTGCAGCCGCCCAGCAGCAGGGCGGCCAGCACGCCGGCGAGCGTTGCGCGTGCGCCACGGGCGCCTGAAGGAGTCATTTCAGTGCCGGTCCGCGGCTTGCCGGGCGAGGTCGGCAGCGAGGCCGGCGTGGGCGGCGTAGCGGTCGCCGTGGAGCATGGGCGTGCGAGACAGGCGGGGGGAGGGCAGCGTCATGTCGAAAGTTTCCACGCCCAGGGTTTCATCAACTTTTCGCAGGTGCCGGGAACTGCACACCGATCCGCAGGCCGCCGTTCGGCGCGTTGCCGAAGGCGACCTGGGCGCCGTGCTGCTGGGCGATCTGCTGCACGATCGCCAGGCCCAGCCCGGTGCCGCCGGCCGGCGCATCGGGTGCGCGGAAAAAGCGCTCGCCCAGGCGTTCGAGCACCTCGGCCGGGACGCCGGGGCCGCTGTCTTCCACCTGCAGCAGTACGCCGCCGTCGGGCAGGGGCAGCAGCGTGACGGTGGCGCGTGCGCCGCGGCCGGCGTAGCGCAGCGCGTTGTCGATGAGGTTGTCCAGCAGCTCCTGCAGCGCCGGCGCGTCACCGAGCACCCACACCGGGCCATCCGGCCCGTGGTAGCCCAGGTCGATGTCGGCGCGGATCGCCTCGGGCACGCGCTGGCCCACGGCCTGCGGGATCTGTCGCCCCAGGTCCACCGGCACGTGCGACGAACGCTCCGTCCACGGGCTCTGCGCGCGGGTGAGCGCGAGTAGTTGGGTGGAGGTGCGGGCAGTGCGCTGGGTGAGCTGGTCGATGTGATCCAGCGCGTCGTGCACGGTGGCCGCATCTTGCGCAGCGCGGGCGCGATCGACGTGCAGGCGCAGGCCGGCCAGCGGCGTGCGCAACTGATGCGCAGCGTCGGCGATGAAACGTTCCTGCAGCGACAGCACCGCGCGCAGTCGCTCGAACAGGCCGTCGATGGTGTGGGTGAGCGGCAGGATCTCCACCGGCACGTCTTCGCCGGTGATCGGCTCCAGCTCGTGTTCGCGCGCGGCGAGGCGGTCGGTCAGCGGCTCGAGGATGCGCAGCCCGCGGTTGATGCCCAGCCACATCAGCGACAGCGCGCCGAGGATCAGAATGGTCTGCATCGGCACCGCCAGCAGCAGGATCTCGCGCGCGCGCTGCTGGCGATCGTGCAAGGTCTCGGCGATGGTGACGGTGAGCACGTCGGCCGGGTTGTCGGGCGCGCGCAGGCTGAGCGAAGCGGCGCGCAGGGTGCGCCCGGACAGGCGTGAGTAGAACAGCTCCGGCGCCGCGTCCGGGGCCGGCACCGGCGGTTCGGGAAAGGTGCCGTTGCCGCTGAGCAACCCGCGCAGGCTGCTGCGCACGGTGTAGTAGTTGTGGCTGTCCGGGTCGTACTCGATCAGAAAGCGCGCCTCGGCGGGCAGGTCGCCGGAAACCTTGCCCGAGCGGAACATCTGCGCCAGCGTGCGGACGTCGTCGGCGAGGTCGGCATCGTGCACGCGGTTGGAGTAGTTCAGCGCTACCCCGTAGGTGACCACCGCGTCGATCGTAAGCAGGATCAGCATCGGCAGCAGCAGAAGCAGCAGCAGCCGCCGGCGCAGGCTGGGACGACGCGTGCGGCCGTCACGCATCGGCGCTCTCCTCCAGCAGATAGCCCAGCCCGCGCACGGTGCGCACGTTGGCGCCGCTGCCGTGCAGCTTGCGGCGCAGGCGGTGGATGGCGATATCCAGGCCGTTGTCGGTGAGCTCCTGGTCCCAGTTGCACAGCGCCTCGACCAGCTGGGCGCGATTGGTGATGCGATCGGGCCGGCTGGCGAGCGCTTCGAGCAGGCCGAATTCGCGCGCGGTGAGTTCCAGCGGTTGTTCGTCCACCCAGGCGCGGTGGCCGGGCACGTCCAGCCGCAGGCGGCCGATGCGCAGCTCGGTGGCGCCCTTGCTGGCGGAACGGCGCAGCAGGGCCCGCACGCGGGCCTCGAACTCGGCCAGTGCGAACGGTTTGACCAGGTAATCGTCGGCGCCGAGGTCGAGCACACGCACGCGCTCATTCAGACCCTCGCGCGCGGTGATGACCAGCACCGGCACGCCGGAGCCGCGCTGGCGCAGGCGGTGCAGCACTTCGCTGCCGTCCAGTGCCGGCAGGCCCAGGTCGAGCACCAGCAGGTCGTGCGCACCGTCGCGCAGGGCGGTGTCGGCCTGCGCGCCGCTGGTGACGTGGTCGACCGCATGGCCGCCCTGGCGCAGCGAGGCGGTGATGGCGGCGGCGATGGCGGGGTCGTCTTCGGCGATCAGGATGCGCATGGTGGCGGGGCGTTGGGGAGGAAAGGGCCGATGCCGGGTGGAGCGCGCTCAGACCGGCGCCATCCGGGCAAAGTTGCATCGAAACATCTTGCACCTTTCGCGATGCCTTCGTGACTTTTGGCAGGGGGTCTTGCCGGTATCCCGGGCTTGCTCCAGTCTGGCGCATTGCCTGTCCACAGGGGGAGTCATGGCGATTTCGAAGCGATCCGGCGGGCTGCTGCCCGCCCTGTTCCTGCTGGCATGGCCGCTGTGCGCGCCCGCCCAGCAGGCCGTGGTTCCCGCGCCGGCGTCGGCCACCAGCGTCGCGCCGCCGCCCGTCGCACCGATTCCGCTGGCGGCGCCGGATGCCGCGGCGGTGCCCGTGCCCAGCGCGTCCGGTGCCTGGGGCGGTGAGCGCAACGGCAGCGAGGCGACGCTGTCTGACCGCGTGGTCAGCTACCGCATCGACGCGGAACTGGATGCCGCCAAACATGCGGTGCACGGCAAGGAGCAACTGCAGTGGCGCAACCGCAGCGACCGCGAGGTGCGCAGCATCTACATGCACCTGTACCTCAATGCGTTTGCCAATGAGGGAAGCACGTTCTTCACCGAGCGCGCGGTGCTCACGGCGCACGGCCAATCGCGCGGTAACGCCAGCCTGAAGAAAGGCCAGTGGGGCTGGATCGACCTCAACAGCGTGCGTCAGGCCGACACCGACCTGAAGGTGAGTTTCGTGCAGCCGGACCACGGCCCGGCCACCGACCGCAGCGTGGTGCGTGTCGACCTGGCCCAGCCGGTGCCGGCCGGTGGCACGCTGACGCTGGACATCGACTTCCTCAGTCAGCTGCCGCGGGTAGTAGAGCGCACCGGCTGGTTCGGCGACTTCAACCTGGTCGGCCAGTGGTTCCCCAAGATCGGCGTGCTGGAGCTGCCGGGCGAGCGTGGCGCCACCGAGGTGCGCTGGAACTGCCACGAGTTCCATTTCAACAGCGAGTTCTATGCGGACTTCGGCCTGTACGACGTCAAGCTCACGGTGCCGTCGGACTACACCGTCGGTGCAGTGGGCGAGCTGCAGGGCCAGCCGCGGAGCGAGGGCGGCAAGACCACGTACCACTTCGTCCAGGGTGACGTGCACGATTTCGCCTGGGTCGCGGCCAAGGGCTACAAGACGCTGGACGGCACGTACGAAGGCGCCGGCAGTCCGAAGGTGGCGGTGCGGGTGATCTATCCGCCCGAGTACGAGGCCAGCGCCAAGCCGGTGCTCAAGGCCAGCATCGATTCGCTGGGCTATTTTTCCCAGACGCTGGGCGCGTATCCGTACAAGACGCTTACCGCCGTGGTGCCGCCGTACAACGCCAGCGAAGCCGGCGGCATGGAGTACCCCACGTTCTTCACCGCCGAGGGCTACAGCGAGGTGGACCCCGGCACGATCAGCCAGTACGCGATCGACTTCGTGACCATCCACGAGTTCGGCCACGGCTATTTCTATGGCCTGCTCGCCTCGAACGAGTTCGAGGAGCCGATGCTGGATGAAGGCCTCAACGAGTACTGGGACCAGCGCATGCTGCGCGAGCGCAAGCAGGGCATCGACCTGTCCACGCCGCTCATGAACTGGCTGGGCGTGACGCCCTCGATGGACGGCTTTACCCAGGAGCGTCTCACCGCCGGCCTGCGCCAGCCGGCCGATCCGATCGGCGAGAACGCGTGGGATCGCCTGTCCTCGTCCAGCTACGGCACGGTGTATTCGCGCACCGCCACGGCGATGCACGACCTGGAAGAGCGGCTGGGCAAGGACGTGATGGAGAAGGCCTTCCGCGAGTACTACCGGCGCTGGCACTTCCGTCATCCGTCGGTGGCCGATCTGCGCGCCACGCTGATCGACGTCTCCGGCAAGCCCGACGTGGTCAACCAGGTGTTCGACCAGGTGGCCTACGGCACCGCCTGGGTGGATGACGCGGTCACCGCGATCGACACCGAGGAGGTGACGCCGCTCGCCGGCACGATGCTGGCCAACGGCCAGCGCACCGAGACCGACGCGGCGACACTGGACAAGCAACTCGACAAGCAGCGCTCCGACTGGAAGAAGGCGCACCCCAAGGCCAAGCCCGGTGAGGGTCCGTTCCCCTGGCGCAGCACCGTCACGGTGCGCCGTTACGGCGCCGGCGCGCCGCAGACGCTGCGCCTCACCTATGCCGACGGCAGTCACGAGGATCTGCGCTGGAACGACGCCCGCCGCTGGGTGCGCTTCGTGGTGACCAAACCGTCCAAGGTGGTGTCCGCCGAGCTCGATCCCGCGCAGACGATGTACCTGGACGCGAACAAGCTCAACGACAGCTACGCCAGCAAACCGAACGGAAGCGCCGCCCGCCGCTGGGCGGCCGATGCCGCCGCGTTGCTGCAGAACCTCTACTCCTTGCTGGGGACCCTCTGATGGCCAGGATGAATTCGCGCCGGGTGGACCTCGGCTCGCTCGTGACCGCTCCGTTCGCCGCCATGCAGTGGCGGCTGCTGCTGCTGTGGGTGGTGCTGTTGCTGTTGCCCACGGCGGTGGTCAGCCTGCCGCTGTGGAAGTCGCTCGGTGGCCTGCTCGATCACTCCGTGCACGCTGCGGCGTGGGCGCAGTCGTTCCACGCCATGATGTTTGGCGACGTGATGATGCAGCTGGGCCAGAACAGCGGCTGGCTGAGCGGGGCGGGCATCGCCGGCCTGGTGGTCACCGTGGTGCTGCTTCCGCTGCTGCACGGCATGGTGGTGGCAGCCGGCCGCGCCGGTCGCGCGCTGGGGTTTGGCCATCTGCTGCAGAGCGGCCTGATCGAGTACGGACGGATGTTCCGACTGATGCTGTGGTCGCTGTTGCCGTATGCGGTGATGTTCGGCGTGGCCGGCATGGCGATGTCGGTGGCGCGCAAGCACGCCGAAGCGGCCACGCTGGAATCGCAGGCGCAGGCGGCGCAGCACGCCGCGCTGTGGGTGCTGGGCGTGGTGTTCGTGCTGGCGCAGTCGGTGGTGGAGTCCGCGCGCGCAGCGTTCGTCGCCGACGTGGGGCTGCGCTCGGCCACGCGCGCTCTGGGGCGCGGCGTGATGCAGTTGCTACGCCGCCCGCTGAGCACTCTGTTGAGCGTGGTGGTGATCAGCGCGATCGGCTTGGCCATCGCGCTGGCCCTGGGCATGTGGCGGGTGCGCACGCCGGCGCTGGGCGTAGGCGGTTTCGTGCTGGCCTTGCTGATCAGCCAGCTGGCCGTGGCGGTGACCGGCTGGATGCACGCCGCGCGCGTGTTCACGCTGGCCCGGGTGGCCGGATCGCTGGTGCCTTCGCGCCGCGGCGGAGGCCTGCCGCCGGCGCTTTGAGGCCGATCACGACGATGCCGGCATCCTGCGCCGGCGTCGCCGTCAGTTGCGAATATCCAGCGTCGCGGTGGGTTCGCCGGCCTCGTCGATGCGCAGCAGCAGCACCTCCCCACCGCCGTCCAGACGCCAGCGCCGGCCCGGTACGTGGGGCAACCACATCGGTCGATCGACCGGCAGCGGCCAGCGGGCGTCGCTGCCTTGCAGTTCGGCGCGTCCGGCCAGCAGCCACGCCAGCCAGCGGGCTTCCGAGGGAATCAGCATCGGGCCCTGCAGCGGCCGCGCGATGAGCTCGGCGGAGACCCCGGCGCGCCGGCGCAGGCTGACTACGCGGGTGGCTTCCAGCGCGTGCGCGCGCTCGGCCGCGGCCAGATGCGTCACCTGCAGGCGCAGCAGCACCCGCATCTGACCATCGGCCTGACGCACGTTCAACGGCGCATCGAGCGCCGTGAACTGGGTTGCCTGCGTGAAGTCCGCGGCCCATTCAGCGCCGGCTTCCAGCGCGTGCAGGGCGAGTTGCCAGTGCCAGTCATCGGGCGTTTGCGACGCGGCGCCAGTGAGGGTGCCGCTGAGGGAACGCATCGCCCCATCGCCGCTGAATGGCGGGCCGTCGGGCCATGTTTCGACCGGGATCGGCCCGACGTTCATGCCCAGGCGCGGCGCGGCTCGCGGATCGGCGGGTAGTAGGCGAACACGTGGGTGTTGCAGCCGTAGAAGTCCATGTTCTCGACGTGCTCGCCGCCGAGGCGCTCGGCCACGCGGTCGGAGGCCTCGTTGCCGATGCGCACCAGGCTGATCACGCGTTGGGCGTGCAGGGTATGCCAGGCGAAGTCCAGCACCGCGGCTCCGGCCTCGGTGGCGTAACCGTGGTGACGGTGTTCGGGCTTGAGCATCCAGCCCAGCTCCAGCCCTGGCCAGCCTTCGGGAAACATCAGGCCGGCGCGGCCGATGAATTCGCCGGTGTCCTTGAGCTCCAGCGCCCACATGCCACAGCCGCGCAGCTGCCAGTGACCGAGCAGCATGGCCAGCGAGCGCCAGGCGTTGGTGCGGTCCAGCGGCTGCCCGTCGCCGATCCAGCGGGTGCTGTCCGGGTCGGCCAGCATCGCGGCGTAGTCGTTGAAGTGCCGCTCGGTGAGCGCGGTGAGGCGCAGGCGGGCGGTTTCGATGGTGGGAATGTCGGACATGGCCATTCGGTTGTCAGCGACGGCTATCCAGCAATCGGCTGAGCGCTTGCGTACTTGAGGCCAGGGCGTCCTCCCAGGCGAAGCCCACAATTGTCTCACCGGTGGCCGAATCGACAAAATCCTCCGCCTCGCCGGGCGGCAACAGGTGGCGGTAGTCCACCGTGACCTCGGCGCCTGCGGCAAGGTCGGTCAGCGCGAAGATAAAACCCAGGTGCCACAGGCCAGTGGGCGAAAAGCTGTGGTTGACGTAGCACTCGTCCGGCCAGTCGGGCGAGACGGTGTAGCGATCCTCGAACCAGCGGGCGCTGGCGTAGCGCAGGGGCGCCAGTTCCGGTGAAGTGGCCAATTCGTCGTGGCGCCAGGTGCGCTCGATCGCGTCCGGCGCCGTGATGATGCTGCCGGCACGCACTGCCTCGTCGAGGAACAGGCCCTGGCCGGCGCCGCCGATGGTGGACGCGGCGATGCGGTAACGCGGAACAATCATGGTGGACGCGGCGAGCTGGGCCCGGATCGGGCGCGCCGGAGTGTAGCGCAAGCGTTGCGGGCGATCAGGCGCCCGCAACGCCGCCCCATCCCTGGGCTGGCGAATCCTTGGGGGATTACTTGGCGCTGGCCTTGGCCCTGCTCTTGGCTTTGGCTGCCTTGGGCGCCTTGGCCGGTGCACCGGCGGCATTGCCGCTGAACTGGATGGCGTCACTGTTGCGCTTGAGCGTGGCCTGGCCCATGCCCTTGACCTGGGCCAGGTCATCCAACGTCTTGAACGGTCCGTGCGCATCGCGCCAGGCGACGATCGCCTTGGCCTTGGCTTCGCCCACGCCGTCGAGCGAGCTGGCGATGGCGGCCGCATCGGCCTTGTTGATGTTGATGGGGGTAGCGGCGAAGGCGGGCAGGGCAAGAGCCAGCGCGAGCGCAGCGGCGAACAGGGAACGAAGCATGGCGATCCTCCGTGATGCATGACTGGAGCCGTGATTGGCGCGACCACTGTGCCCGCGCTGGTCGCCTGGAGGATGCCGGTGCAGGCCGTGCACTGTCTGCTGTCCGACCCGGCCGGCCTGTGCGCCTGAGCTGACTGCGACGTCAGTGCCGGCAGGGGGCATTGAGGGCGCTGATACAATGCCGCCCTTTGCTATGGCTTTGGAGTTGCCGATGGATACCACCCGCCTTTCCCGATTCGTCAGCGGCCTGTGGGACGACGAGATCGTGCCGCAGCTGGTGGAGTACATCCGCATTCCCAACAAGTCGCCGATGTTCGACAAGGACTGGGTCGCCCATGGCTACATGGACCAGGCGGTCGAGCTGATGTCGAGCTGGGCCCGCGGCAAGCTGGCCGCGTTTCCCGGCGCCACGCTGGAGGTGGTGCGGCTGGAAGGGCGCACCCCGCTGATCTACATCGAAGTGCCTGGCGAGGGCGACGACACCGTGGTGCTCTACGGCCACCTGGACAAGCAGCCGGAGATGACCGGCTGGGCCGACGATCTCGGCCCGTGGAAGCCGGTGATCAAGGGCGACAAGCTGTATGGCCGCGGTGGCGCCGACGATGGCTACGCGATCTTCGGTTCGCTCGCCGCGCTGCTGGCGCTGTGCGAGCAGGGCATCGCGCACAGCCGCTGCGTGATCCTGATCGAGGCCTGCGAGGAGTCCGGCAGCTACGACTTGCCGTATTACGTGGACCATCTGGCCGAGCGCATCGGTAATCCGTCGCTGGTGGTCTGCCTGGATTCGGGCTGCGGCAACTACGACCAGCTGTGGCTCACCACCTCGCTGCGCGGCATGACCGGCGGCGAGCTGACCGTGCAGGTGCTGGACGAAGGCGTGCATTCGGGCGATGCCTCGGGCGTGGTGCCGTCGAGTTTCCGCATCCTGCGCGAGCTGCTCTCGCGGCTGGAAGACCCGGCCACCGGCAAGATCCTGCCGCAGGAGCTGTATGTGGACATCCCCGCCGAGCGCATCGCGCAGGCCAAGGCTTCCACTGAGGTGCTGGGCACGGCGATCTACGACAAGTTCCCGTTTGTCGAGGGCATGCGGCCGGTCACCGACGACTTGGTCGAGCTGGTGCTCAACCGCACCTGGCGCCCGCAGTTGGCGGTGACCGGCGCCGGCGGCCTGCCGGCGCTGGAGAGCGCCGGCAACGTACTGCGCCCGCAGACGGCGCTGAAGCTGAGCCTGCGCGTGCCGCCGACGCTCAATGGCGCCAAGGCCGGCGAATTCGTCAAGCAGCTGCTGGAGAAGGACCCGCCGTACGGCGCCAAGGTGAGCTTCAAGGTGGAGAAGGACGGCAGTGGCTGGAATGCGCCGCAGCTTTCGCCGTGGCTGGCCGAAGCGGTGAAGGAGGCCTCCGAGCACTACTTCGGTGCGCCGGCGGCCTACATGGGCGAGGGCGGCTCCATTCCGTTCATGGGCATGCTGGGCGAGAAATTCCCGCAGGCGCAGTTCCTCATCACCGGTGTGCTCGGTCCTCACTCCAACGCGCACGGCCCGAACGAGTTCCTGCACATCCCCACCGGCAAGAAGGTGTCGATGGTGGTGGCCGAAGTGGTGGCCAAGCATTACGCGCAGGGCGCGAAGGCCTGATCTGGGCGAGCCCTCTCCCACCGGGGAGAGGGCGTAGGTGAGGGACCGGAGTCCGCGGTGTCGGACCAGCCGCGTCGTTTCGTTTTGATCATCCAGCGCGCGCGTCCTTCATCTCAGTTCTCTTTCCCGGCGGAAGAGGAAGCAAACAGCAGAGCCCACGCATGGACTATTCCTACCTCGCCGCCAACTGGACCGCCGTCCGTGATCGTGTCGCAAAGGCCTGTGGCGACGCCGGGCGTGATCCGTCCGAGGTCGCCATCCTGCCGGTCAGCAAGACCTTCGGCGCCGACGTGGTGCGAGCAGCGGCGGCGCTGGGGCTGCACCGCTTTGGCGAGAACCGCGTGCAGGAAGTGCGCGAGAAGGCGCCACAGCTCGCCGACTGCGCCATCGAGTGGGTGATCATCGGCCCGCTGCAGACCAACAAGGCCAAGGACGTGGCGCGCCTGGCGCACGAGATTCAGACGCTGGACCGGATCGAGCTGGCCGAGGCGCTGGATCACCGCCTGCAGATCGAGGGCCGCACTATCGACGCGCTGGTGCAGGTGAAGACCTCGCCGGAAGAGAGCAAGCACGGCATCGCCCCGGCGGACCTGCCCGCCCTGCTGGCCGGCCTGCGCCGCTTCGACACGTTGCGCGTGCGCGGCCTGATGACCATTGCCACGCACACCGACGACACCGCCGAGGTGCGCCGCTGCTTTCGCCAGCTGCGCGAACTGCGTGACGCCATGGCCGCCGAGGGCCACGCGCTGCCCCGGCTGTCGATGGGCATGAGCGGCGATTTCGCCCTGGCCATCGCCGAGGGCGCGACCGAGGTGCGCATTGGCAGCGCAATCTTCGGGGGCCGGCAGGCAAGCGTGAACTGAATCACGGCGGCGGTGTGCCGGGCTGAACAGCTCCAAGGCGCATTTGTGGTCGACAGAGTTCACTTAACCTTGATCCAACAAACACATCAGGCCGCTTTGATAGTTTCGCGGGGTTGTCCTGATGCCGGAGTGCTGGCGCGGGGTTCTGCAAGTCCGTCAGCTCGTGAGGGGAGTTCGTCCCGCATGCCACTGAAGTCATTGACCGCGCTGGTCGCGCTGGCCATCGCCGTGTTTGCCGCCCCGCTGCAGGCCGACGAAGCCCCGGTTGCCCAGCTGCCGATGAACACCGTGGCCGCTCCGCTTGCCGACGCCATCCCGCTAGTGAATCCGGCCGCCCGCCTGGCGCAGTCGGTGTTGCCGGCGAACCCGTCGACGCTGCTGCAGTCCGCGACGCAGACGGCCCCGGTGGATGCGGTTACCGACCTGCGCAAGACACTGATCGACCTGGCGATGACCCTGCGCCACATCCGCTACGTGCGGGGCGGGCGCGATCCGTCCACCGGCTTCGACTGCAGCGGCTTTGTGCGCTACGTGTTCGCCCACGCGGTCGGCCTGCACCTGCCATCCAATTCGGCCGCGCAGTTCCTGGCCGGCCTCAAGGTCAACCGCAAGGACATGCAGCCGGGCGACCTGGTGTTCTTCCGTACCGCCGGCCGTCGCGGGCGCATCTCGCACGTGGGCATCTACATCGACAACGGCCGCTTCATCCATTCGCCCTCGCGTGGTCAGACCGTGCGCGTGGACAACCTGGCCGACGCCTACTGGGCGCGCCATTTCGCTGGCGCCAAGCGGCCCGAAGGCATTGCGCAGATCGACCCGGTGCCCGGCAAGGGCTGAACCGGCGATCCATCGACATCCGACACGGCCGCCGCAGGGCGGCCTTTTTTTGCCCGCCGGGCCCCGCGTACCACATGCGCAGCCGGTTGCGCGTGGCGAGCGGTGGCCCCATGTCCAGCGGCTGTATCGCTGCGTTTTCCGGAGTGTCCATGTCGCTTGCCCCGTTGCTGAACCTGCCCGGCGTCACCGCCGAGCCCGAGGCCGCCACCCACGGCTACGTGTTCAACCACACGATGATCCGTGTCAAGGACATCGCCGCCTCGCTGGATTTCTACACGCGCGTGCTCGGCTTCACGCCGGTGCATCGGCAGGAGTTCGCCGAGGCTGCCTTCACCATCTACTACCTCGTGCTGCGCGCCGATCGCGAGGCGATCCCCGAAGACGATGCGGCGCGCTTGCAGTGGGTATTGGGCCAGCCCGGCGTGCTGGAGCTCACCTACAACCACGGCACTGAGCAGCAGGCGAACTTCCATTACCACGATGGCAACGGCGAGCCGCGAGGCTTCGGCCATCTGTGTGTGACGGTGCCGGACGTGCACGCGGCCTGCACGCGCTTTGAGGCGCTGGGCGTACCGTTCCAGAAGCGCCTGGCCGATGGCCGCATGAAGCACATCGCTTTCATCAAGGATCCCGACGGCTACTGGATCGAGATCCTGCAACCCACGCCGCTGGTCGCCTGACACCCGAATGTGTGTAGGAGCCCGCTCGCGGGCGTGCTCTTGCTCCTGATGCACATCAAAGTCGAAGAGCATCGCCCGCGAGCGGGCTCCTACGGTGGATCGTGATGCTGCCCGCGAGCGAACCGACTGGGCGGCGCGCGGTCTGTGATGCCGCTGCCGTCTGCAGCCCCAAGGAAACCCCATGCCGATCTCGCTTCCACCCGTCACCCGCAATCTGCTGATCGCCAACGTGGCGGTGTTCCTGCTGCAGCAGGTGATGCCGGGCCTGATCGACTGGCTGGCGCTGTGGCCGCTGGGCAGCGGGCTGTTCGAGCCGTGGCAGATCGTCACCAACGGCTTCATGCACGGCGGCGTTGCGCACATCGCCTTCAACATGCTGGCGCTGTACATGTTCGGCGGGCAGATCGAGCGGCTGTTCGGCGCACGGCACTACACCATCTACTACTTCACCTGCCTGGTGGTGGCCTCGCTGCTGCAACTGGTGGTGCTGCGCTGGTTCCTGCACGACTTCGAGACCCCCACGGTAGGCGCGTCGGGCGCCATCTTCGGCCTGCTGCTGGCGTTCGGCATGATGTACCCGCACGAGAAGGTGTACTTCATCCTTCTGCCGATTCCAATGCCGGCATGGCTGTTCGTGATTCTCTACGGTGGGCTGGAGCTGCTCTCGGGCGTGTTCGGCTGGATGCCGGGTGTGGCGCACTTCGCGCACCTGGGCGGCATGCTCGGCGGCTGGCTGCTGATCCAGTACTGGCGCGGGCGCTTTCCGATCAAGCCGCGTCGGCGATTGCTGCGCTAGGACACATCCCAATGTCTGCGAGGTCGACGCTTGATGCCGGATGGCTGGAGCGTCGCGGCACGGGCGCTTCGACTTCGCTTGCTTGCGCAAGCTACGCTCAGCGCGAACGGGTAAAGTGGCCCTGGCGCGAATCACGCATGCCTCGGATAAAAAGAAACGGCGGCCGATGGCCGCCGTTCTTGCCTGCTTCGGCGCGAACGCTCAGCGTAGCGCCAGGAAATCCGCGCTGACCACGAAGCGCACCGCGTCCAGCCGCAGACGCGACTTGGGCAGGGCCTCCAGCAGCGCGTCGCGTTCGGCCTGCACGGTGGCGATTTCCGCCGCGCTGATCGACGGATTCACCGCGCGCAGCGCGTGCAGGCGCGCCAGTTCGGCATCGAGCGTTTCGGTCGCCAGGGCGGTGGCCTCGGCGACGTGCGTCGCGGCGCGGTTGCCGGCAGCTGCCTCGGCCTTCTCCAGCATCGGCGGCACCAGCTTGTTGAGGAACTTGCGGTAGCGGGCCACTTCGATGGTGCGGTCGGCCGCCTTACGCAGCGCGATCTCGCTGGGCTGGAAGTCGTCGCGTTCGGCCAGGCGAGTGTCGATGGTGATCACGATTGGCAGAGTGGGCAGGAAGCGCTCGGCATCGAGCCCGCGATCGGCGACGCATTCGAGCAGGTACACCGCCTGCAGCAGCGCGCTGCGCGGACCGAGCACGTCGTCCACCATGAACGCCGCGTTGCCCTGTTCGCCGGAGAGCGTGAGATCCATCGCGCCCAGCACCAATGGGTGATCCAGCCGCAGCAGCGGCAACTCTTCGCGCGCCAGGGCGAGTTCGCGGTCGAAGGTGATCGAGACCGGGCCGTCGGCGAAGCCGGGCAGAGCGTCGGTGGACAGGTATTGCGGATCGAGCAGCAGCACCTTCGGGCCGAGCTCTTCGGCGTGGATGCCGAACTGCTCCAGCAGGCGCTGCACGAAGGCGTCGCGTGAGGGATCGACGTCCTCGCGGCGGAACGCCTGGCTCAGCTCCTCGGCGTGCAGGTCGCGGCTGGCGGCCAGTTCCAGCAGGTGGTCGCGGCCGGCGCGGATCAGCTCGGCCAGCTCTTCGTGGCTGGCGCGCGTCTCGGCGATCAGCGCGTCCAGTTCCTGGTCGCGCCCGTCGGCACTGCGCGCGTGTTCGCCGGCCAGTTCGGCCAGCGATTCGCCGTAGCGGCGCAGCAACTCGCGGCCGTCGGCGGGGCTGGAGCGGAACGCGTCCAGGCCTTCGTCGTACCAGCGCGCCAGCACGTGCTGGGCGCTTCCCTCGACGGCCAGGATGTGGATAGCAATGTCGTGCTGCTGGCCGATGCGGTCGAGACGGCCGATGCGCTGCTCGAGCAGGTCCGGATCCAGCGGCAGGTCCCACAGCACCAGGCGATGGGCGAACTGGAAGTTGCGCCCTTCCGAGCCGATCTCCGAGCACAGCAGCAGTCGTGCGCCGTCGGGCTGGGCGAAGAACGCCGCGTTGCGATCGCGCTGGATGATGCCCAGGCCCTCGTGGAAGCGGGCAATACCGGCGCCAGTGCGCGTGCGCAGGGCTTCTTCCAGCGCCAGCACCTTGGCCTGGCTGCGGCAGATCAGCAGGAACTTGTCCTGGGGGTGTTTCTCGAGAAGGTCGACCAGCGTCTGCAGGCGCGGATCTTCGCTGTAATCCAGCGCGAGGATCGGTGCGGGCTGCTGGATGTCGGCATGGAACTCGGCCAGCAGCGACTGGCGCGCACCGTCGTCCAGCAGATCTGGATCGAGCAAGTGCCACACCGGCACGCGCTTGGGAAAGCCGCCGATGCCAGCGCGGCGGTTGCGGAACATGGCGCGGCCGGTGCCGTGGCGGTCGATCAGCGCGGCGAGGATGGCGCGCGCGTGCTCAGGCTTGATCGTCTCGGCCAGCTGCGCGGTGAGCTCGGCGTCGCCGGCCAGCGCGGCGGCCAGCATGCTGCGCTGCTCGACGTCGAGCGGCTGGTTCTCGAGCAGGCGGTCGGCCACCTGCGAGAGCGCCTGGAAGGTGTCGGCCTCGGCCAGGTAGGCGTCCAGATCGCTGTAGCGCTGCGGATCGAGCAGGCGCAGGCGGGCGAAGTGGCCGCTGCGGCCGAGCTGCTCGGGCGTGGCGGTGAGCAGGATCACACCGGGCGTCTGCGCGGCGAGCTTTTCCACCAGCGCATAGCGCGGGCTGGCGGCTTCCGGCGTCCACTCCAGATGGTGCGCCTCGTCCACCACCAGCAGGTCCCAGCCGGCATCGAGCAACTGCTGCGCCCGCTTGGGCGAGGATTCCAGAAAGCCGAAGTCGGCGATCACCAGTTGCTCGTCCTCGAACGGATTGCTGCCCGGCTCGGACTGCTCCAGCGCCTCGCAGCGCTCTTCGTCGTAGATCGCGAAGCTGAGGTTGAAGCGGCGCATCAGCTCGACGAACCACTGATACACCAGCGTGTCCGGCAGCAGCACCAGCGCACGGGTGGCGCGGCCGGTGGCGAGCTGGCGGGCCAGGATCATGCCGGCTTCGATGGTTTTTCCCAGGCCCACTTCGTCGGCCAGCAGCACGCGGGGCGGACGGCGCGCTGCGGCGATGCCGGCCACGCGCAGCTGGTGCGGCACCAGGCCCACGCGCGCGGCGGCCAGACCCCAGGTGGGCGAGCGGCGCGCCTCGGCGCGGCGACGCAGGGCGTCCAGGCGCAGCTCGAACTGCGCCACCGGATCGGTGCGCCCGCCGATCAGCCGATCGTCGGCCTGGCTCACGCTCTGTTCGTCGTCGAGCTGGCCTTCCTCCATCTCGCGGCCCTCGCCGCGGTAGACGAACAGGCCCTCGCGCACGTCCACGCGTTCGACCAGGAAGGAGATGCCCTTGCCGGCGATGCGCTGGCCGGGACGGAATTCGGCGCGCACCAGCGGCGCGGACTCCATCGCGTAGGGCCGCAGCACGCCGGCCTTGGCGAACAACACCTGCACGCCGCGTCCTTCGACGCGCAGCACGGTGCCCAGGCCCAGTTCGGGTTCGGCGGTGGAGATCCAGCGTTGACCAGGTACGAACATTGCAAAACCGCGTAGCGACAAAGGCCGCCGATTATCCGCCCCTTGCCGCGCGCAGGGAACAGCGTGCGGCGATCAGGTTTCGCTCCATTCGCGCAGCAGGTTGTGATAGACGCCGGTGAGCTGCAGTACCGACGCGGCATCGGCGTGGCTGGCACGCAGCGCCTGGATCGACTGGTCCAGCTCGAACAGCGTGCGGCGGCGGCGCTCGTCGCGCACCAGGCTTTGCACCCAGAAGAACGCCGCCACCCGCGCGCCGCGCGTCACCGGCGCCACCCGGTGCAGGCTGCTGGCCGGATAGATCACAAGGTCGCCGGCCGGCAGCTTCACCGCGTGCTCGCCGTAGGTGTCGCTGACGATCAGCTCGCCGCCGTCGTAGCTGGCCGGATCGGCGAGGAACAGCGTGCCGGCGATGTCGCTGCGCAGCTGGCTGCCGTCGGGCAACGCCATCACCGCGCCGTCGACGTGGAAGCCATACTCGCCGCCGCCCTCGTAGCGATTGAAGCGTGGCGGCAGCATGCGCAGCGGGAGCGTGGCGGCATGGAACAACGGATGGCGCGCCAGCGCCGACTGCACCTGCGCGGCCAGCGCATGGCGCAGCGGCGAAGCGTCTGGCAACTGCCGGTTGCGCTTCACCTCGCGGCCCTGCGCGCCCACCGTCTCGCGGCCGTCGGTCCAGTCGGCGTTATCCAGCGCCTGCTGCAACTGGGTCAGTTCGGCGGGATCGAGCACGGCGGGCAGGTGCAGCAGCATGGTCTTCGACCCGGTCAGAAGCGGAAGTTGGCGGTGAGCATCGCCGATCGCGGCGTGCCCGGGGTGTAGCGGTAGCCGCTCTTGTTGATCGCGGCCACGTAGCGCTTGTCGAACAGGTTGTAGAGGTTGAGCTGGAGGCTGAGATGCCGGTTCACCGGCAGGCTGGCCACGGCGTCGAACAACCAGTACGCCTCGGTGGCGGTTGGCGTGCCGATGGCGCCATCGGTGCCGCGCTTGAGCCCGCCCACGTAGCGCGCGCCGCCGCCGAGGGTGAGGCCGGAGGTCCAGCGGTAGGTGGTCCAGCTGGTGAAGGCGCGCTTCGGGGTGTAGGCCAGATCGCGCGAACCGTCGCTGCTCACCACGGCGCCCTTGAGCACGGTCGCATCCATCGTGGTGAAGCCGGCGCTGATCGCCCAGTGCTCGGTGAGCCGGCCGACCGCGCCCAGTTCCACGCCCTGCACGCGCTTGCGGCCGACCTGGTAGTACTGCTGGTCTACTGGGTCCTGCACCAGTTCGTTGCTGACCGTGGTGCGGTAGAGCGCGCCGGTGAGCATCAGCTTGCCGTCGAGCACATCCCACTTGGTGCCCACTTCCACCGTGCGGGCCTTCTGCGGATCGAGGTTGGGATTGTCCGCGCTGTTCGCTGCGCTGCTCAGGGTGAGCGTGTTGCCGCCCGGCGGCTCCTGCGACTGCGCCACGTTGACATAGACGCTGCCGTTCGCGGCTGGCTTATACAGCACGCCGAGCTTGTAGTTGGGCAGGTTGCCGGAGCTGCGCGTGTCCAGCCCCGGCACCGGCGTGGAGGCCGGTAGCGTGCCGCAGGCCGGCGCGTTGCGCGCGCCGCACAGCACGGTGCTGTCGAAGTCGGTGGTGTAGTGGTCGAAGCGGGCGCCGGCGTTGATCTTCCAGCGCTCGCCGAAGCTCAGCGTGTCAAAGGCATACACCGCGGCCGTGCGGGTGACGCCGCGACTGCGCGCACCGGTACGCCCCACCAGCAGGCCGCCGACATCGGGATCGGGCGCATACAGGCTGGCGGCGGGGAGCTTGCTGCCACCCAGCGCGGCCTGGCCGATCGCGCTGGCTTCCTCGCGCGTCAGCTCCACGCCAAGGCTGAGGTCGTGATCGACGTGGCGGCCTTCGGTGTGCACGCGCAGGTTGGTCTGGTTGGTCAGGATGCGGTTGGTCTGATCCTTGAACGTGGGTAGATCGCGGGTGATCGTCCAGGTGGCGGGATCGGCGGGGTCGGGCGTGAGCAGGTTGGCCGCGGTCGTGCGGTAGGAGATCAGCTGGTAATCCTGGTGGGTGCGCGCCCAGCGTGCGGTGTTCTGCAGCGTGACGTCGGGCGAGAAGTCGTGCTGCACGATCGCGGTGAGCATGTCCGAGCGCACGTCGTCGTGGTCGCCCAGGGTGCCGTAGAAATTTGATGGGTCGACCGGCGCGGCGTCATCCAGGAACGGGCGCGTCGGGTCGGGCGTGCCGTAGCCGGGCAGGCCCACGGTGGGGACGCCGCCGTCCGGGCGGTTGTGCTGGGTGACGTGCAGCGCATCGAGATAAACCCGCGTGGCCGTCTTCAGGCCGAACGCGAGCGAGGGCGCCACGCCCCAGCGCTTGTTGCGTACCTCATCGCGGCCAGGCACGCCGCTGTCCTGGCCCAGCACGTTGAGCCGGAAGGCGGCGGTGGGCGACAGCGTCTGGTTCCAATCGGCGGTCGCGCGACGCTGGGTGGCGCTGCCATAGGCGAGCGAGCCAGACACGGCATCGCTCGCCATCGGCTGCTTGCTGACCAGGTTGATCGCGCCGGTGGGTGCGGTGCGACCATAGGTAGTGCCGTCCGGGCCCTTGGTCACCTCGATCTGCTCGAGGTTGAACACATCGCGCGAGTAGGAGCCGAGGTCGCGCACGCCATCGACGAAGATGCTGCCGGAGGTGTCGAAGCCGCGCATGGTGATGCCGTCACCGGTGGTGGTGGTGCCGTTCTCGCCCGCGTAGAAGGTGCCCACACCCGGGCTGTTGCGCAGCGCCTCGGTGAGCGTGGTGGCGCCCTGCTGTTCGATCAGGTCGCGACCGATCACCTGCACGGTCTGTGCGGTATCGAGCAGCGGCTGGGTGTACTTGGGCGAGGACAGTTCGTCGACGCGGTAGTCCGGGCCGCGGTTCGCTTCCACCTTCAGGCCGGGCAGGCGGCGCGCCTGGCTGATCTGGGCGGTGGTGTCCACGTCGCTGGCGGTGGCGAGCGCGGGGGCGAGCGCCAGGCCGGTGAGCAGGGCGGCGGTGGTCGGGAGGGCGTGCTTGCGCGACGTGATGAAGGCCATGCGGATTCCTTGCGGCAACGGTCTGCCCCGTCGGTGGGCCGGCCATAGATTCGGGCCAGCCGGCACTGTTCCGCGCTGCGGCTGCAGTGCGGGGAGGACGGGAGCGGGTAATGCGCTGGCGACCGTTGAGGCGGGCTGGGCGCGGAGTCGCCATAGTACTTAAATGAGAATGATTTGCAACACGAATCAGGATGCCGCGCACAAAAAAGCCCCGCACTCGCGTGCGGGGCTTCCGGCCTGCGACCCGCCCGAGGGCAGGGCGTCAGCGGTACGGCCTTACCAGATCTTCACCTGCTGGTCGCCGGTGCGGACCATCGCGTCGCCCGGCTTGCACTGGAACGCCGCCGCGAAGGCCGGCATGTTCGACGGCGCGCCGATCGCGCGCAGCGAGGCCGGTGCGTGCGGGTCGGTGTTGAGCTGAAGCAGCGCCTGCTTGTCGCGGATGCTGCCACGCCACACGCGGGCCCAGTTGAGGAAGAAACGCTGGTCTTCGGTGTAGCCGTCGATCTTCTTGCCGGCTTCCTCGGGGTGGTTTTTCAGCGCCACCTGCAGCGCGTCGTACGCCACGTTCAGGCCACCGAGATCGGCGATGTTCTCGCCCAGGGTGAGCTTGCCGTTGACGTGCGCGTCCGGGTGCGCCTTGATCGGCGTGTACGAGTTGAACTGCGCGACGAGCTTGTCGGTGCGGGCGTCGAACTTGGTGCGGTCGTCCTTGGTCCACCAGTTCTTGTTGTTGCCGTCACCGTCGAACTGGCTGCCCTCGTCGTCGAAGCCGTGGCTGGCCTCGTGACCGATCACCGCGCCGATGCCGCCGTAGTTGACCGCGTCGTCGGCGTTGGCGTCGAAGAACGGCGGCTGCAGGATCGCGGCCGGGAAGTTGATCGTGTTGTCGGTCGGGTTGTAGTACGCGTTGACCGTCTGCGGGGTCATGCCCCACTCCTTGCGGTCGGTCGGCTTGCCGATCTTGTCGATGTCGTAGCGGTAGTTGTACTTACCGGCGGCCATCACGTTGGCGTAGAAGTTGTCCGGGGTGACGGTGAGGCCGGACCAGTCACGCCACTTGTCGGGGTAGCCGATCTTGGGCAGGAAGGTGTTCCACTTGGCGATCGCCTTTTCCTTGGTCTCGGCGCTCATCCAGTCGAGGTTCTCGATGCGCGCCTTGAGGGCGTTGCGCACGTTGTCGACCAGCTCCTGCGCACGCGCCTTGGCTTCCGGGGTGAACTCCTGCTTCACGTAGAGCTCGCCCAGCGCCATGCCCATGCCGGAGTTGACGGTGCCCAGCACGCGCTTCCACAGCGGCTTCTGTTCCGGCTGGCCGGACAGCGTCTTGCCGTAGAAGTCGAACTTGTTGTCGGCGAACGCCTTGGTCAGGTACGGCGAAGCGTCGTCGGCCACGTGGAAGCGCAGGTAGGCCTGCCACTGGCTCACCGGCGCCTTGGCCAGCAGCTGGTCGAACTCGGCGAAGAACTTCGGCTGCGACAGCGAGAAGCCCTTGTCGATGGCGACGTCCTGAGCCTTGAAGAACTTCTCCCAGCTGAAATGCGGGGTGATCTTGTCGGCGTCCTTGACGCTGACGAAGTGGTACTGGTGCTCGGGCGTGCGCAGCTCCACCGGCGCGAAGGAGGCCTTGGCCAGCTCGGTTTCGAACGCCAGCACCTGGTCGGCCTGCTTCTTTGCGTCCTCGGCGGACACGCCGGTGAGCTCCAGCGTCTTGGCAATGTAGCCGAGGTAGGCCTTGCGCTCGTCGGCGTGCTTCGGATCGAGGTAGTAATCCTTGGTTGGCAGACCCAGGCCGCTCTGGAAGGTGTAGCCGATCTGCATGTCGGCGTGCTGGAAGTCGGCGCCGGAGCCGAACGAGAACACCTGCTGGTCGCCGTCGGCGAAGCTCTTGGTCAGGTAGTCGGCTACGTCGTTGCCGTTCTTCAGCGCGGCGATCGCTTCGAGCTTGGGCTTGATCGGATCGAAGCCGGCCTTCTCGCGGGCGGCCTCGTCCATGCCAGACTGGTACAGGTAGCCGATCTTCTGCTCGATCGAGCCGGCCTGTGCGCTGGCGGCGTTCTTGGCAGCGTCTTCGACGATGCTGTGCTGGGTGTTGAGGCTGTCCTCGGCCAGCTTGTCGAACGCACCCCAGCGGCTGCGGTCGTTCGGGATCGGGTTGGCGGCGACCCACTTGTCGTTGACGAAGCCGTTGAAGTCCTGGCAGGCGTTGATGTTGGAGTCCAGCTCGCTCACGTCGAACGCGCTCTTGGGCGCCGGTGCAGCTGCCGCGGTGGCGGCGGTGCTGGCCTTGGCCGGCGCGGCCGGAGCGGCGGCCTGCTCCTGCTTGCCGCAGGCGGCCAGCGAAAGCGCGACGCTGACGCCGAGCGCCAGGGGTTTCAAGTACGGCTTGGTCATGGATGTCCCTCTGTGGATGGTTTGCCCGCAGGCGAGCGTTGAACGCAGGTGCTGACCGGCCGGCGGCCGGCGGTCATGACTTTTGACGCTAGGCCAAGAGTCATGGGTCAGACAGTGTCAAAGGTCAGGGGTAGGGGTGACGGTCGATGGGCCGTCATGGCCCGCCAGGGCGCGCCACTGCGCGGCATCCAGCCGCAGCACCGGGTAGGCGCCGACGGCCTGGCTGGCATACCAGGGCGAGCGTTCGAAGAAGTACTCCAGGCGGGCGCGCGGGCTGGCCGCAAAGGCGGCATCGCTGGCCAGGCGGTGCTGGAAGTCGGCCTTCAACGCCGGATCCTTCGCCAGCATGTCGCGCGCGAGCTGCTCCAGCACACGCGGTTCGCCGTACTCCTTCGGCTCGAAGACCGCATCGAGATAGCCCCAGCGCAGCAGCGAGTCGGGCGCCTGCGGCTCGAGCAACGCGATGGCCACGTTGGCGGCGCGCTGGTCCATCGGCACGATCATCGAGCCGGGCGGCAGGGTGACCTCGCGGGTCACCGGAGTGACGTCGACGTCGCGCAGCATCAGGTGGCCCTCGAACGGCACGTCGGCCCAGTGCGGGTGATCAAGCTGGTAGCCGGCGGCGCGGACGGTTACGGCGTGGTCGATCCGCTGCATGGCGATGCCGTGAGCGCCGAGGCGATCGATCACCGCGGTCCACTGGGCCGGGACCACGTACGCCGCCGGCGGCGTCACCAGGAGATCCGGCAGCAGGTCGTTCCAGTTGGGGATGCGGTAGGTGCGTGGCGTGTGCGGGTCGTAGTGAATCCACTCGGTGCCGGAAACGTCGCTGTGAGTGAGCGTGTAGGCATAGCCCTTGAGTTGGTGTGGCGTGGACTCCGGCGAGGGCTTGAAGGTGACCGGCACCTGCGCGCCGGGTTGGCCGGCGCGGGCGATCACGCGAGCATCCGCAGCCGCGTTGGCGGCCAGCAACGGCGCGGGGGCGCCGTCGATCTGCACCAGCAACTGGTGCACCAGGTCGTAGGTGGCGCGCACGCGCACCGCATAGGGCTTGAGCATGTGCGTCTCGATCAACAGCGCAGGCCGGTTCTGTAGCGCGGCGTAGCCGGTGGAGAAGCGCGGGCCGGAGCCGAAATTGACGATGCCCTTGGTCGGATCGCGGCCGTCCTTGAATTCCAGATAGATCGAGGCGAGGTGGCCACGCTTTTCGTAGGCCGGAATCGCCTTGGCCATCAGCGCCTGTTGCCAGGCGGAGACGCCGGGGTCGAGCTTGTGGGCGTCCTCCAGATACCAGGTGAGGTCGTATTGGTAGTCCGCGCCGTCGGTGGTGTGTACGTCGATCAGGAAGTCCGGCAGCCAGCGCTGCCACAGCTTGAGCCACGCGCGCATCTCCGGCGCGTCGGCCTTGATGTAGTCGCGGTTGAGGTTGAGGTACTGCGCCTGGCCGCGGAAACCCTGGCGCTCGGGGCCGTTCTGGTTGATGCGGTGGTAAGGCGAGCTGTTCTCGTGGCCGTCCGCGCTGAACACCGGGATGAACACCAGCACCGCGTGATCGAGCAGGTGCGGCCACTTGCCAGTGACGGCGATATCCCGCAGCAGCAACAGGCCGGCGTCCTTGCCCTCGATCTCGCCCGGGTGAATGCCCGCCTGCAGCAACACCACCGGTTTGTGCGCGGCGCGCGCAGCGGCTGGGTCGAACGTACCATCTGTGCTGGCAATCACCGCCATCATCGGCCGCCCCTCCGGCGTGGTGCCGAAGTTCACCAGCTTCAGCTTGTCCGGCGCAGCGCCTTGCAGGCGCTGCAGGTAGGCGAGCGTGTCGGCGTAGCTGGGCGTGGTGCGAAAGTGCGCCGCCTCGGCGGGCGTGGTCCAGTCGGTGGCCTGCGCGCTTAGCGCGGCGAGGCCGAGCAGGCAGGCGAGGATCAGTCGGGGCATGAGGTGTCCTGGATGAAACCGATGTTGGCCGGACCGTGTAGGAGCGCACCCTGCGCGCGACCGTCGGCATCGTTACATATAAGAAACACGGTCGATCTACGGTCGGGTGCGAGGTGGTCGCGCGCCGGGTGCGCTCCTACAGCGGCATGCGGCTGGCGGGCAGGGTGTCTGGGGCTACCGCGCCGCCGGAGATGATGAAGGCCATCGCCTGGTCCATCGTCCAGTCGGTCGGCGTGAGCTCGTCCACCGGCACCACCACCAGGTAGCCGCCGGTGGGATTGGGCGTGGTGGGGATGTATACCGCCGCCATCTCGCGGCCGCTGCCCTGCTCGGTCATCACGCGGGTGACAAAGCCGGCGACCTTCATGCCCGGGCGTGGAAAGTCGATCAGCACCACGCGCTGCACGCCGGATGGCTTCTGCTGCAGCACGGCCATCAGCTTTTTGGTGCCGCCATAGATGGTCTGCACCAGCGGGATGCGGGCCAGCAGGTTGTCGAAGGCATCGATGATGCGTTTGCCGACCATGCGCGTCGCCACCCAGCCCAGCGCGTACAGCGCCAGCACGGTGAGCACCAGCGCCATCAGCGCCAATGTCCAGCCATGGCCGAGCGCGGCGGCGGCATCGGGCGCAGCCAGGCCCAGCGCCCGGCGCACCAGCGTGGCCATCGGCGCCCCCAGCCCGGCCAGCACGCCGAACACGAACTTGAACACCAGCCAGGTCACCCACAGCGGCAGGAAGGTCAGCAGGCCGGTGAGTACGTAGCGTTTGACGCGCAGGGGTCGCATCGGGGCGGCATCCTCGGGGAGGGAAAGCGTTCGATTGTAAGCGCCGGCCGGCCGCGAGCCGACCGCAGCGACGGATGGTGTGATTTTTTCCCACGCCGTGCGAATCATGCTGGCAATCGGGAACAGGATTTTGCATGCGCACCGCCACTCACTCACCGCCGTTCGAGGCGCTGCTGCACGAGCATCGCGGGATCATCCTCAAGGTGGCGGCCGTCTACGCCCGCGACCTGGAGGATCGCCGCGACCTGGCGCAGGAGATCCGCGTGCAGCTGTGGCGCTCGTTCGGCCGCTACGACGCGAGCCGCGCCAAGCTGTCGACCTGGATGTACCGGATCGCGCTCAACGTGGCGATCTCCTACCGGCGGCGCGACGGCGCCCTGCTGGCCGGGCGCGTCGAACCGCTCGATGCGCATCACCTGGACACGCTTGCCGATTCCGGTGCTGCGGAGGAAGACGAGCGCCTGACCGCGCTGTACGCCTTCATCGGGGAACTCGATGCGCTCAATCGCGCGCTGATTCTGCTGTACCTGGAGGACCGCAGCTACGCGGAGATCGCCGAGGTGCTGGGGATCAGCGAGACCAACGTCGCGACCAAGATCGGTCGCATCAAGCAGAAGCTGCGCGGACGGATGGTTGCCGCGGAAGCCGACTCTCCGAGGGCATGACAATGGAACTGGACGACTTCAAGCAGGCTTGGCAGGGGCTCGACGCCCGGATCGGGACGCAGGAATCGCTGCAGATAGAAATGTTCCGAGAACGTAAGCTGGAAAAGGCCCGCCGCGGCCTGCGTCCACTCGTATGGGGGCAGGGAGTTCAACTGGCAATCGGCGCGATCCTCGCGCTGTGGGGCGGGTCTTTCTGGGTCGGTCATCGGCAGGTTACGCATTTGCTGATCTGCGGTCTGCTCGTGCACCTCTGTGGGCTGCTTTTCATCGCGTCTGCCGCGCGCATTCTGTATCTGATCCAGCGCATCGACTACGCCGCGCCCGTGCTCGAGATCCAGCGCCGGCTGGCCGACCTGCGCCTGTGGCGCTTGCGCGTCGAGGCGCCGGCCAACGCAGTGATCGCTTGCTTCATCTGGATTCCCGTGTTGTGGATGAACCTGGCTGAATACGGCTTCGATGTGTGGCAATACGACGATGGTCGCTTCCTGCTGTGGTCGCTATCGAGTGGCGTGGTGGGCCTTGCGCTGGTTGCACTGGTGGTGTGGCTGATGCGGCGCCTCGGTTACGTCCGAACGCTGGAGGACAGCGCGGTAGGTCACAGCGTGCGCAGGGCCGAGGCCGCGCTCGGGGAGGTCACTCGCTTCGAGCAGGAATGAGTGGGCAGAGAAGTCGTGCTGCGACAGGCATCCTCATCCGTTGCCCATGGTGGGCTTTTGCAAGGCGCCTTCAGCGTGCCCGCGGCTTGAGCCGCACGTAGAGTTGCTTGCGCACGCGGGCCACCACTTCGCCGGAAGCGGTGGCGACCTCGGTCTCGAACCAGCGCAGCACCTTGCCGCCGCCGGCCGCAGCCTGGCGCAGCTCGTCGACCACCGACGGCTCCAGCTTGAAGTGCGCGTAGACGTCCTCGCGGCCGGGTGCGACGAAGTCGATCGCACCGGCCTTGTCCCACACCAGGTAATCGCTGCCGAGCTGGTGCATGGCCAGCAGCATCCAGAACGGGTCGGTCATCGCGAACAGGTTGCCGCCGAACTGGGTGCGCACGTAGTTGCGGTTCCACGGGCGCAGTCGCAGCACCACCCGCGCCTCGCTCCAGTCATCGCTCAGTGTCTGCAGGCGAATGCTGTTGAACAGGAACGGCGGCCAGAGGTTGAGCAGGCGGCGAAAGGTGCTGGGGCGCATCAGCGGGGCTCGCGGGGTGGTAGGCCCCCGAGCTTAGCGCAAACATACGAATGCGTATGGAGTGGTGCCTCGAGGCGTAGCCGCCACCCGTGGCGGCGTTGCCCATCGCTCAGAACAGCAGCGAAGCCATGCGCCGGCGGTAACGGCCGACCAGCTCGGCATCGTCCAGCGTGGCGAAGGCGGCGAGCAGACGCTTCTTGGCCGCGCCGTCGTTCCAGTCGCGCGCTTTTTCCAGAATCGCGAGGAACTGGTCCAGGCCGGCAGCCGCGTCGTTTTCCAGCAGCAGTCGCACACCGAGTTGATCGCGCGCGGCCCAGTCGGCCGGGTCGGCCTCCACGCGCTGGCGCAGGGTGGCCAGGTCGGGCGCACCATCGAGGGCGCGGGCCAGATCGAGCTGGCTGCGCAGGCGTACGGCGCGCGCGTCGGTGGCGAGCTTGGCCGGCAGGGCGTCCAACTCGGCCTGCGCGCCGGCGACGTTGCCTACCCGCATCAGCGCCAGCGCCAGGTCGAGCTTCAGCTCGTCATGGTTCGGCTCGGCGGCGATCGCCTGCTGCAGGCGGTTTACCGCCTCTTCGGGCGATTCGACCGCTTCGGCGAACGGCTCCTCGGCGGCGGGCGCGCCCTCCAGAGGTTGCACGTGGCGCGACAGGAACTCGCGCAGCTGGCCCAGCGGCAGCGCGCCGGCAAAGCCGTCGAGGATCTGCCCGTCCTTCACCAGCATGACGGTGGGAATCGAGCGGATGCCGAACATCGCGGCGAGCTGCTGGTGCGCGTCCACATCGATCTTGCCGAGCCGGAACGCGCCGTTGTACTCGGCGGCGAGCTGCTCCAGCAGCGGGCCCAGCGTCTTGCACGGCTCGCACCAGGTGGCCCAGAAGTCCACCAGCACGGGCGTGTTCAGCGAGGCCTGCAGCACGTCGGCCTCGAAATTGTCCTGGGTGACTTCGAAGACATGCGGAAGGGTGGAATCGGTCACGGTCATGCTCCAGGCGGCGATGGCGCCCGAAGATCGGGGCGTCGCCGAGCATATCAAGGCTCACGCAGGCTCGACCGCGGTCGCACGAAGTTCAGCGCCAGCGCGCCAGATTTGCGAGAATCCTCACGATGACCTGCTCGGAAAGCGGCACGCCACGCATGGGTACCACCACGCCAACGACCACGGCCGGGCTGCTCATCTGCGAGCACTGCGACACGGTATACCGCCGTCGCCCGCTCGCGCGGGGCGAGGTGGCGTGCTGCGAGCGTTGCAACTTCGTGCTCGAGCGCCATCCGCGGCTGGGCCCGGACCAACTGCTCGCGCTCACCGCCACGGCGATGGTGGTGTTCGTGCAGGCCAACATCTGGCCGATCGTCACGCTGGAACTCAACGGTCGCCCGAGCAGCACCACGCTGTGGGGCACGATCATCACGATGTGGCAGCAGCACGCCGAAGTGGTGGCGGTGCTGGCCTCGCTTACGCTGTTCTTTTTCCCGCTGCTGAAGATGACGCTGTTCGGCTGGGTGTTCTGGTTCGCCCGTCGCGGCGAGCGCGGCCCGGGCTTTCGTAGCGCCATGATCGCGCTGCACTACCTGCGGCCGTGGACGATGAGCGAGGTGTTCGTGCTCGGCGCGATGGTGGCGATCGTCAAGGCGCGGGTGTATTTCGAGGTGGTGCCGGATCCGGGCATCTTCGCGTACGGCGCGCTGATGCTGCTGATCACCGTGTTCGGCACGGTCGACCTGCGCCAGTTGTGGGACGTGACGCAGGAGCGGCGCCGATGAGCGCGCTGCCGCGCGCCGGCGAGCTGGGCTTGATCGGCTGCCATGTGTGCGGCCTGGTCTGTCGCGACACGCGCACGCACGACCTGGCCTGCCCGCGCTGCGGCGCGCAGCTGCATCGGCGCAAGTCGGCCAGCATCAGCCGCACCTGGGCGCTGCTGATCGCCGCCTTCATCTTCTACCTGCCGGCCAACCTGCTGCCGATCATGCGCACGGTGAGCCTGGGCGACGTGGACGACAACACCATCCTCAGCGGGGTGGTGGAGCTGTGGGTGAAGGGCTCGCCCGACCTGGCCGTCATCGTCTTCACGGCAAGTATCGTGGTGCCCATGCTGAAGTTCCTGGTGCTGGGCATGCTGCTGATCAGCGTGCGCCGAGGCAGCAGCTGGGCGCAGCGTCAGCGTGCGAAGCTCTACCGGCTGGTGGAATTCATCGGCTACTGGTCGATGCTCGACGTGTTCGTGGTGGCGCTGCTGACCGCGCTGGTGCGCTTCGGCGTGCTGAGCCAGGTGGAGCCGCTGCCGGGGGTGATCTATTTCGGCCTGACCGTGGTGGCGACGATGCTCGCTTCGATGAGCTTCGATCCGCGCTTGATCTGGGATAACAGGGACAACGATGACTGAAGAAACCGCTCCGTCCGGCGACGACCTGCCGCAGCCCGTGGTGCACCGGCGGCGCTTCGGCGCCTCGCTGATCTGGCTGGTGCCGATCCTGGCGGCGCTGGTGGGCCTGTCGCTGGTAGTCAACAGCTGGCTGCAGGCCGGGCCGAGCATCACCATCAGCTTCGAATCCGCGCAGGGGCTAGACCCCGGCAAGACGCCGGTGAAATACAAGAACGTGGTGATCGGCAAGGTCACCCGCATCGGCCTCACCCCTGATCGCAGCAAGGTGCGCGTGAAGGTGGCGCTGGACAAGAGCGCCGAGGGCTTCGCCAAGGCCGACACGCGATTCTGGGTAGTGCGCCCGCGCATCGGGCTCGGTGGCGTGTCGGGCGTGGATACCTTGCTCTCCGGCGCGTTCATTGGCGTCGACGTGGGTACCTCACAGGAGTCGCGCTACGACTTCACCGGGCTGGAGCAGCCGCCCGCGGTGACCTATGGCGCGCCGGGCAAGAGCTTCGCGCTGCACGCGGAGGATCTGGGGTCGCTGGATATCGGCTCGCCGGTGTACTTCCGCCGCATCCAGGTCGGCCGGGTGTCGTCGTACGCGCTGGACAAGGACGGCAAGGGGGTCACCTTCCAGATCTTCGTCGACGGCCCGTACGACCGTTTCGTCAGTCGCTCCTCGCGCTTCTGGAACGCCAGCGGGCTGGACGTGTCGCTGGGCGCCAACGGCCTGAAGGTGAATACCCAGTCGCTGGCCGCGGTGCTGGCCGGTGGCGTGGCGTTCCAGGACCCACCCGGGCCGCACGACGCCAGCGCCGCGCCGGAAGGTTCCACCTATCGGCTGTTCGACGAGAAGGCCACCGCGATGGCGCCGCCGGACGGTCCGCCGCAGTACGTGCGCATGCGCTTCGATCAGTCGTTGCGCGGGCTCGCGGTGGACGCGCCGGTGGAGTTCCTCGGCATCAACATCGGCCGCGTGGTGTCGATCAACATGGACTACGACGAGAAGCGCGAGCGCTTCCCGGTGACGGTCGGTGCGGTGATCTATCCGCAGCGGCTTGGCCGCGCCTACGACAAGCTCGCGGCGCTGTCGCAGGCGCACGGCGAGGGGGGCGACTTGGCGCCGATGGTCGGCAAGCTCGTCGCTCACGGCCTACGCGCGCAAGCGCGCACCGGCAACCTGCTGACCGGTCAGCTCTACATCGCGATGGACTTCCTGCCCAAGGCGCCCAAGGCGGACTTCGATGCCGCCGCCAAGCCGCTGGAAATTCCCACCGCGCCGGGCAGCTTCGACAAGCTGCAGGAGCAACTGGCCGAGATCGTCGACAAGATCCACAAGATCCCGTTCGACAGCATCGGCATGCATCTGAACGACTCGCTGGCCAACCTCGATAAGACCCTCAAGCAGGTCAATGGCGAGGTGCTGCCGGAGTTCAAGGGCACGCTCAAGGACGCCCGCAAGACGCTGGGCACCACCAGCAGCGCGCTGTCGTCCGACTCGCCCCTGCAGCAGAACCTGCAGGGCACACTGCAGGAGCTACAGCGCATGGCGCGTTCGCTGCGCGTGTTCAGCGACTACCTCGGCACGCATCCGGAGGCGTTGATCCGCGGCCGCAAGGCCGATCCCGCGCCGGCACCGCGTACGCCTACCAAATCGTCCACGAATGCTGCCGGGAGCCAGCCATGACGCGCCTGATCCACCTGCTGTCCCGCCGCCTCGCACCGATCACTGCCGCGCTGGCGCTGGGCGCCTGCGCCTCGGCGCCCACGCATTACTACACGCTGGTCGCGCCCGCGCCTGCGGCAGGTGCGATGGCGCCGGCGGCGCCTGGACTGCCGTTCGAGCTGCTGCCGGTGAGCGTGCCGGCGCAGGACGACCAGCCGCAGCTGGTAATCCGCCAGGGCGGGCAGGGCGTGGCCCTGCTCGACAGTCATCGCTGGATCGCGCCGCTGGGCGACGAGATCCGCGGCGCGCTGTCGGCCGATCTGGCCCAGGCACTGGGTCGCCCCGACGTCAGCGGACTGGCCCATGAGGGTGCCCGCGTGGCGCGGATCAAGGTCGACGTGCGCCGCTTCGATTCCCAGCCCGGCAGCGACGCGCTGCTGGAGGCGGCCTGGAGCGTGCGCGTGATGGGCGGCGACGCGCCCGAGCGCACGCTGGCCTGCACCAGCCGCTTCAACCAGGCCGTGTCCGGCGCCGGTTACGACGCGCTGGTGCAGGCGCATCAGCAGGCGCTGGGCCAGCTGGCCGGCGAGGTGGCCGCGGCGGTCCGCGCGCTGGCCGACGGCAGCGCCCGCTGCCCCGGCGGCTGAGCAGGCACGATCCCGCCGGCGCAGGCTTGGCGGGGGCTCGGCGCTTGGGCTAGGCTGGCCGGCTTCACGCAGCAGCGGCTCGACTGGCCGCAGGCGCTGCCGCATCACGCATCAACGGCATTGGACACATGCAGAACATCGACGATCAGGGTTCCCCTTCCGCCAACGCCGAAGCGGGCGAGCACGGCTACCGGCCGCAGGCGGTCGAGGCGGCCGCGCAGCAGTACTGGACGGCCGAGCGCGCCTACGAGGTGAGCGAGGACGCCAGCCGTCCGAAGTTCTATTGCCTGTCGATGCTGCCGTACCCGTCCGGTGCGCTGCACATGGGCCATGTGCGCAACTACACCATCGGGGACGTAATCAGCCGCTTCCAGCGCATGCAGGGCAAGAACGTGCTGCAGCCGATGGGCTGGGATGCGTTCGGCCTGCCGGCGGAAAACGCCGCCATCAAGAACCGCACCGCGCCGGCGAAGTGGACTTACGCCAACATCGAGCACATGCGCGGGCAGCTGAAGTCGCTGGGCTACGCGATCGACTGGTCGCGCGAGTTCGCCACCTGCAAGCCGGACTACTACGTGCACGAGCAGCGGATGTTCGTGCGGCTGATGAAGAAGGGCCTGGCCTACCGCAAGAACAGCGTGGTGAACTGGGACCCGGTCGACCAGACCGTGCTGGCCAACGAGCAGGTGATCGACGGCCGCGGCTGGCGCACCGGCGCGCTGGTGGAGAAGCGCGAGATCCCGCAGTGGTTCCTGAAGATCACCGACTACGCGCAGGAGCTGCTCGACGGCCTGGACACGCTGCCGGGCTGGCCGGATGCGGTCAAGACCATGCAGCGCAACTGGATCGGCCGCAGTGAGGGCCTGGAGATCCGCTTCGACGTCGAGGACGCCGACGGGCACCCGGTGGAGCCGCTGACAGTGTTCACCACGCGGCCGGACACGCTTATGGGCGTTACCTTCGTCTCGGTGGCCGGCGAGCATCCGCTGGCGCTGCAGGCGGCACAGGACAACGAGCGGCTGGCCGCGTTCCTGGAGGAGCTGCGCCAGGGCGGGGTGTCCGAGGCCGAGCTGGAGACCCAGGAAAAGCGCGGCATGGACACCGGCCTGCGCGCGGTGCATCCGATCACCGGCGAGAAGATCCCGGTGTTCGTGGCCAACTTCGTGCTGATGGGCTACGGCACCGGCGCGGTGATGGCGGTGCCCGGGCATGACGAGCGGGACTGGGCGTTCGCGAAGAGGTACAGCCTGCCGATCCGCATGGTGATCGTCAGCCGCGCGGTGGTCGATGCGCTGGCGGAGATCCGCCACGACCTGAAGGCTGGCGTCGGCGCCGATCCGATGCGCATCGCGCTGCGCGGCGGCGACACCGACGCCTACGACACCTCCGCCGCGGTGCGCCTGGTGGAGGATTTCGAGCGCGCCATCCAGGAGGACGGCGCCTGGACCGAGCGCGGCATCCTGGTCAATTCCGGCGAGTTCGACGGCATGGATTTCGCCCAGGCGCTGGACGCGCTGGCCGCCCGGCTGGAAGGCGCAGGCCGCGGCCAGCGCCGCGTGAACTACCGCCTGCGCGACTGGGGCGTGAGCCGCCAGCGCTACTGGGGCTGCCCGATCCCGGTGATCCGGTGCCCGACCTGCGGCGACGTGCCGGTGCCGGAAGACCAGCTGCCGGTGCGGCTGCCGGAAGACGTGGCCGACGTATATTCCAAGGGTGGCGGCGTGCAGTCGCCGATCAAGGCCGACCCCGAGTGGCGCAAGACCACCTGCCCCGGGTGCGGCGGCGCGGCCGAGCGCGAGACCGACACCTTCGACACCTTCATGGAGTCGAGCTGGTACTACGCCCGCTACACCTCGCCGGGCGCCGCCGAGCAGGTGGACGCGCGCGCCAACTACTGGCTGCCGGTGGACCAGTACATCGGCGGCATCGAGCACGCGATCCTGCACCTTCTGTACTTCCGCTTCTATCACAAGCTCATGCGCGACGCGGGGCTGGTGCAGTCCGCCGAACCGGCCACAAATCTGCTGTGCCAGGGGATGGTGATCGCCGAGACGTTCTACCGCGAGAACGCCGACGGCTCGAAGGACTGGATCAATCCGGCCGATGTCGAAATCGAGCGCGACGACAAGGCACGGGTGATCGGCGCGCGACTAAAGTCCGACGGCCAGCCGGTGCAGATCGGCGGCACCGAGAAGATGTCCAAGTCGAAGAACAACGGCGTGGACCCGCAGAGCATGGTGGACAAGTTCGGCGCCGACACGGTGCGCCTGTTCTCGATGTTCGCTGCGCCGCCGGAGCAGTCGCTGGAGTGGAGCGAGGCCGGCGTGGAGGGTATGGCGCGCTTCCTGCGCCGGTTCTGGCGCGAGGTCACCACGCATGCGTCGCAGCCGGATCATCCGGAGGTCGATCCGGCCGCTCTCGACGCTGGCCAGAAGGCGCTGCGTCGCCAGCTGCACGAGACGATCCAGAAAGTCGGCGACGATTTTGGCCGCCGCCACGCGTTCAACACCGCGATCGCCGCACTGATGGAGCTGCTCAACGCGCTGGGCAAATTCACCGACATGAGCGAGCAGGGCCGCGCCGTGCGCCACGAGGCGCTGGAGGCGATGGTGCTGCTGCTCAACCCGGTCACGCCACACCTGAGCCACGCGCTGTGGCAGGTGCTCGGCCACCCGGAAACGGTGCTGGAGACGCTGCCGTGGCCGCGCGTGGACGAGTCCGCACTGGTGCGCGACTCGCTCACCCTTGCGGTGCAGGTCAACGGCAAGCTGCGCGGCACCATCGAGGTGCCGGCCAACGCCTCGAAGGAGGAGGCCGAGGCGATGGCCCGCGCGCATCCGCAGGTACTCGCGTATCTTGAAGGCCTGACCGTGCGCAAGGTGATCGTGGTGCCCGGCAAGATCGTCAACATCGTCGCAGGATGAAATCCATGAGCCGCCTCGTGAAGCTGTCGCCCCTGCTGGTCTTGGCCCTGCTGCTGTCCGGCTGCGGTTTCCATCTGCGCCAGAGCGTGGCGCTGCCTGAGTCGATGCAGCACATCCATCTCACCGTGAACAATGGCGGTGATCTGCAACGCAACCTGGCCCGTGCGCTGCGCAACTCCGGCATCACGGTCGAGGACGCCAGCGGACCGGGCGTGGCCGAACTGGCCGTGCCGCAGGCGAGCTTCAGCACCGATTCGCTGAGCATCAGCGGCGGCGCGCGCGTCACCGAATACTCGGTGCACTACCAGGTGAAGGTCAGCGTCAGCGACTCCGCCGGCCGGGTGCTGCTGCCGCTGCAGGACATCCAGATGTCGCGCGAATACAGCTACGACGCCACCAACACCATCGGCAATGACGCTCAGGTGCAGGAGATCCAGCGCAGCCTGGTAGACGACATGGTGCAGTCGATCCTGTTCCGTCTGCAGGCGGCCGCCAAGCGCGCCGACGCCGCGGCGGCCGGCACGCCTTAAGCCATGCCGCTGGCGCCTGCGCAATGGCAGAAGATGCTGGCCGGCGATCGCCTGCACAGCGTCTACCTGCTGGCCGGCGAGGAGCTGCTGGTGCTGGAGGCAGCCGACGCGCTGCGTGCGCAGGCGCGCCGGCTCGGCTACACCGAGCGCGACGTGCTCGAGACCGGCCAGCATTTCGACTGGGATGACCTCGCCCGCGCCGCTGCCGGCATGTCGCTGTTCGCCACGCGCCGGCTGATCGACCTGCGCCTGCCCACCGGTCGCCCGGGCGTGGAGGGCGCCAAGGCGATCACCGCGTTCTGCGAGAACCCGCCACCCGACGTCACGCTGCTGATCACGGCCACCGACTGGAGCGCCAAGCACGACGGCGCCTGGAGCAAGAAGCTCGATGCCGCCGGCGCGATGGTGGTGTTCAACGCGCCGCGCCCGCACGAGTGGGCCAGCTGGATCGGCGCGCGGCTCGCTTCGCGCGGGCTAAGCGCCACGCCTGACGCCGCGGCACTGCTGGCGCAGCGGGTCGAAGGCAACCTGCTCGCTGCTGCACAGGAAGTGGACAAGCTGGTCGTGCTGCACGACGGCAAGGGCCGCATCGGCGCCGACGAGATGGAGAGCCTGGTTGCCGACAGCGCGCGCTACGACGCTTTCAAGCTCACCGATGCCGCGTTCGCCGGCGACGGCGGTCGCGCCCTGCGCGTGCTGGCCGGCCTGCGCGCCGAGGGCGAAGATCTGATCCCGATGATGGGCTGGGTGGTCAACCAGCTGCAGCTGGCGCTGCGCCTGGCCAATGCGCGCGATTTCGCCGCCCAGGCCAAGGCCGAGCGCCTGTGGCAATCGCGCGAGCAGCTGTTCCGCCAGGCGCTGCGTCGGGCACCGCGTGAACACTGGCTCAAATGCCTCGCCCGCGCGGCGCGCATCGACCGCATCGCCAAGGGCCGCGAGTTAGGTGACGCCTGGCTGGAGGCCGAGCGGCTGATCGCCGCCATGGCCGAACCGCGAGCCGCCGCCGCGCTGACATGAAGCCGCTGGCGATTCTCGGCGGCACCTTCGATCCGGTGCACATCGGCCACCTCTGTGTGGCCTGGGAGGCGGGCGAGCTGCTGGATGCCGAGGTGCATCTGCTGCCCGCTAGCGTGCCGCCGCACCGCCCGCCGCCGACCGCCTCGGCCGAGCAGCGCGTGGCCATGTTGCGCGCCGCGCTGGCCGGACAGGACCGTCTGCGGCTGGACCTGCGCGAGCTGGGGCGCACAGGCCCTTCCTACAGCGTGGACACGCTGGAGGCGCTGCGTATGGAGCACGGCGATCGTCCGCTGGTGCTGCTGATGGGCGCCGACGCCTTCGCCGGCCTGTTGACCTGGCATCGCTGGCAGCGCCTGTTCGAGCTGGCGCACCTGGGCGTGTTCGCGCGACCGGGATACCCCTCCGACTGGCCGGCAGAATTGAATGCCTGGGTGCAGGGCCGGCTGACGACGCCGCAGGACGATTGGCGCCAGCAGCCGGCCGGCCGCGTGCTGCTGCTGGACGTGACGCCGCTGGAAGTCTCTGCCACCCGCATCCGCAGCCTGCTCGCGCAGGGGCGGTCGCCGCGCTATCTGCTGCCCGAGCGTGTCGTGGATATGCCCGGTCTGCTCGATGCCTATCGGCCGGGTCAGGAGTGACGCCTGTTACTCGCGGCCTGCACGGCAGCCAGCCCTCTACGGTGTCGCTGGACAAACTTCGAGCGACAAGACCGGTGAGGCGGCAGGATCAAGGGATGTAGCGGCCTCGCACGTTGGTGGCAGTCAGCGTCGTCCTGCTGCTGGCACTGAGCGCGCGCCCGGAGCTGTTTTCCGTCGCTATGCTGGTCGTCGCGCTCGGCATCGATGGCCTGTGGCTGCTGCTCGAGCTCCAGCTGACCGGCGTGCTGCTGCCGGTGCTGCTGACAGGCCTGGCGTGGTGCCACCCGCGCGGGCGTCCGGTGGGCCGCGCGATCGAAGATTTTCTGCGCGATTGCGGCGTCCGGGTCCGGCCGTACGGCTACCTCTGGTAGACGACGCGCACGCGCTCTCCTTTAGCCGGTCAACCCGCTCAGTACCGCCGGTGGCGTTCAGGCCGTGCGCGGCACGAAGCGCAGCGCCACCGAGTTCATGCAGTAGCGCAGGCCGGTGGGGCGCGGGCCGTCGTCGAACACGTGGCCCAGGTGGCTGTCGCAGCCGGCGCAGCGGACTTCCGTGCGCACCATGCCGAAGGTGGTGTCGCGTTTTTCGATCACGTTGGCCGCGGCGATTGGTTGCCAGAAGCTCGGCCAGCCGGTGCCGGAATCGAACTCGGTAGCGGCATCGAACAGCGCCGTGGCGCAACCGGGGCAACGAAACAGGCCGGGCCGGTCGGGTTTTTCGTGGTCGCCGCTGAAGGCGCGCTCGGTACCATCCTGGCGCATTACGTAGTACGCCGCTGGGGAGAGGCGGCGGCGCCACTCGGCCTCGCTGAGCACCAGGCGTTTCACCTTGCACGGCCCCAGCGCGCGGCCATCGTCGGCGAAGCACTGCAGCGTGACTCTGCCGGCTGCATCCGGCCTGGCGGCGCCCTGGTCGCGGGCGAACAGGCGGGGCACGAACGTCAACCCGCCGAGTGCGGCCAGCGCGCCGCCGGCCAGCGTGGCGCGTAGCAGGCGGCGGCGCTCCAGCATCACGAGTTCCTGGGTACGGGACATGGGTGTTTCCTCACGATCGTTCGGTGAAGCCCTTCGGCCGTTTCTGTTCGCCGGCCGGGCTTGCGCAGTTACCTCCAGGATCTACGCAGTAACCGGGCCGCAAGATGCAGCGAATCACAGACAGGCCCTTGCCCGGAACGCCCGATGTCCGCCGTCTTGACCAACGCCCTCGCGATAGGCGTAGATGACGCCCTTGTATGGCACAGGGACGCGGTCCGGCGCGTGGATGATTCATCGCTCAGCGACAACCAGCAGGCGGACCTGCGCCGCGCCGCGTGGATGGCGGCTGCGCAGGCGGGCGACCGTGCCGCCTACGAGCGTGTGCTGGGCGAGTCGGTCGGCGTGATCCGCAGCGTGGCGCGCCGGCAGGGCGTGCCGGTGGACCTGCTCGACGACGTGGTGCAGGAAACCCTGATCACCATCCATCGCGTGCGCCATACCTATGACCCGTCGCGCTCCTACCACGCCTGGCTGGCCGCCATCGCGGCCCGGCGCGGCATCGATGCGCTGCGCCAGCACGGTCGTCGCGATCGCCGTGAGCTGCACGAGCCGCTGGCGGTCGAGAATTTCGCCGAAGAAGGCGAAGCCAGCGACGCCACCGAACACGACCAGCGCGCCGCCGCCCTGCGCGAGGCGATCGCCACGCTGCCACCGGGCCAGCGCGAAGCGGTCGAGCACCTGGGCCTGCGCGAGCGCTCGCTGGCCGAAACCGCCGAACTCACCGGGCGCTCCACCGGCGCCCTGAAAGTGAACCTGCATCGCGCCCTCAAGGCGCTGCGCGGGCGACTGCACGGAGACTCCTGACGTGGCCGACGCGCCTTCCCACGATTCGCTGATCCACGCGCTGGGCGCCGAGCTGGCGCCCGTGCGTCGGCTGCGCTCACCGTTGCAGCGGGCGATCGGCTGGACCGTGCTGCTGGCGCTGCTGGCCACGTTGCTGGCCCGGCACTACGGGCTGACGCCGATGCTCACCCGCTGGGCCGGCGCGCCGGATCTGGCCTGGGCCGGTCTGGGCGCCGTGCTGACGGCGATTGTCGCCGGCTGGGTAGCTTTTTCGCTGGGTGTACCGGGGCGTTCCGTGCGCCGCGCCTGGCTGGTGCTGCCGCCGGCGCTGCTGTGGATCGGCGCCAGCGGCATGGGCTGCCTGCGCGACTGGGTGGCGCCCGACACCGAAGTGGCCACCCTGGCGCAGACCCACGGCTGCTTCGGTTTCATCCTGACGTTCTCGCTGCCGCTGTCAGTGTTGATGGTGTGGCTGCTGCGCCGCGCCTACCCGCTGCGACCGGTGCTCACCGCGGTGATGATCGGCCTAGCCAGCGCCGCCGCATCGGCCAGCCTGCTCGAGATCTGCCACGAGTTCGACGCGGCGGCCACCGACCTGGCCATGCACGCGCTGGCGGTGGGCCTGGTGATCGGCGCCAATGCGCTGTGCGGTGGGCGGCTGATCCGGCGCGGCTGATTCAAAGCGAATGATTCAGCGCGAATGATTCGCCCGGCGTAACCGGCGCCATCGCGGCGGCGAAAGAGGGAGGTGCGGCGCCCGCTGCACACCCACTTTCAGGAGAACGTCGCATGAAAAATCTCAGCAAGCTCGCGCTCGGCCTGGCCTGCGCCGTGTTCGCCGGCAGCTTCGCCACCACCGCACTCGCGCAGGACAGCATGGCCCACGACAGCGGCGCGGCGATGCAGGGTGACGGCATGAAGCACGATTCGATGAAGCATGACTCGATGAAGCACGACGCCATGCAGGGCGACTCCATGAAGCATGACTCCATGAAGCACGATTCGATGAAACACGATGCGATGAAGCACGACGCCATGAAGGGCGATTCCATGAAGAAGGATGACGCCATGAAGGGCGACTCGATGAAGGGCGACGCCATGAAGAGCGGCGGCATGTGATTGCGTTCGGGCTCCGGCTTGCCGGAGCCCGGCGCCTGTGGCCGGGCCTGCAGCGCGCTCGTTCAGGATTCTCCGGCCGGTCCTGCGGCGGGGCGCCGGGGAGGGGCGGTATACTGCGCCGGCGCGATTCTGCGCTGTGATTTGCACCGAGGCTCCCCCTCTTGGCTAACTCTTCCCGCACCGACAAGTCGGTGACCACCTCCAAGCTGCGCCAGCACGTGATCAGCGCGCTGGAGGAACTCAAGGCCAAGGACGTTCGTGAGATCGACGTTCGCGGCCGCACGTCCATTGCCGACCTGCTGGTGATCGCCTCGGGCACCTCTGCTCGGCACGTCAAATCCATCGCTGACGAAGTGGTGAAGTTCGCCAAGAAGGCGGGCGTGATGCCGCTTGGCGTGGAAGGCGAGCAGGAGGCGGAGTGGGTGCTGGTGGACCTGGGCGACGTGATCGTCCACGTCATGCTGCCGCGCATCCGCGAGTTCTACGGCCTCGAGCGCCTGTGGACCGTCGGCGATCGCGAGCCGGACGCCAGTGCCGCCAGCGCGGGCTGACCACGCTTTTCTCGCTCTGCCGGTCGGAGAGCGGATGTCCGTGTGGCGATCTGCGCCATCTGTCTTGATTGATCTGGGCTGGCGATGCGCGCACGCCTGATCGCCGTCGGTGAGCGCATGCCCGGCTGGGTCGCCGAGGGCTTTGCCGAATACCGCAAACGGCTCTCGCACGAGCTGCCGTTGGAGTTGATCGAGCTCAAGCCCGGCGCTCGCGGCAAGGGGCGTGACGACGCCCGCGCGATCCTCGACGAAGGCGCTGCGATACTTGCCGCTATTCCGCGCGACACTCACGTGATCGCCCTCGACGGTCGCGGCAAGACCTGGTCCAGCGAAGAGCTCGCCGCGCAGCTGGGCCAGTGGCGCATGGCCGGTCGCGACCTGGCCTTCCTCATCGGCGGCCCTGACGGTCACGCGCCGGAGGTGCTGGCGCGCGCCGAGCAGCGCTGGTCGCTGGGCCCGTTGACGCTGCCGCACATGCTGGTGCGTCTGGTGCTGGCCGAGCAGCTGTATCGCGCCACCACGATCGCCGCCGGGCACCCGTACCACCGCGCCTGAGGCGCCCCGCCGCGCAGCGACGGTATGCTGTGCCGCCCACCTCCGACGAGCTGCCCATGGCCCTCAGTGTCCGTACCGCCGATATCCACGACCTCGATGCCCTCGCGCCGTTGTTCGACGCCTATCGCCAGTTCTACGGGCAGGCCGCCGACCTGCCGCGTGCACGTGCCTTCCTGGCCGAGCGCTTCGGTCATCATCAGTCGCTGATCCTGCTGGCCGAGCGCGACGGCGTGCCGGCCGGGTTCACCCAGCTCTACCCGCTGTTTTCCTCGGTGCGCACGGCGCGGGTGTATCTGCTCAACGATCTTTTCGTTGCCGCCTCGGCTCGCCGTGCCGGTGTGGCACGCGCCCTGCTTACCGCCGCGGCCGAGCGCTCGCGCGCGCTCGGCGCGGTGGGCCTGAGTCTGTCCACCGCGCTGGACAACGCACCGGCCCAGGCGCTCTACGAATCGCTGGGCTGGGTGCGCGACCGCCAGTTCTGCGAATACAGTCTCACGCTCTGAACCGGCTGCCGGCGGATCACCCCATGCTCTATCTCGCCTCGCAGTCCCCGCGTCGCCGCCAGTTGCTGGAGCAGATCGGCGTGGCCTTCCAGGTCATCGACGTGGCGGTGCCCGAGGTGCGTGCCGCCGACGAATCGCCGCGTCACTACGTGAGCCGTGTCGCCCGCGACAAGGCGCTGGCGGGCCTTGCCGCCACGGCCGACCCGCACGCCATGGTGCTCGGCAGCGATACCGAGGTGGTGCTGGACGACGAGGTATTCGGCAAGCCCGCCGATGCGGCCGATGCCGCGGCCATGCTGCGCCGGCTGTCCGGCCGCACGCACGAGGTGATCTCGGCCGTGTGGGCGGTCGATGCGCGGCATCAGGACAGCGAGGTGTGCGTGTCCCGCGTACGCTTTGCCGCGCTGGACGAGGCCGCCATCGCCGCCTACGTCGCCACCGGCGAACCGTTCGGCAAGGCCGGTGCCTACGCCATCCAGGGTCGCGGCGGCGTGCTGGTGGAGCATCTGGAAGGCAGCTATTCCGGCGTCATGGGCCTGCCGGTGTTCGAGACCGCGCGGCTGCTGGCGCGGTTCGCGCAGCGACGCTGAATCCTGCGCCGCGCGGTCAGCCTGGCGGATGCGCCACCACGAACCAGCCCGCCACCGCGAGCACGTTGTTGATGCCGTGCGCCATCACCGCCGGCCATAGCGAACCGGACTTGAGGCGCAGCCAGGCGCAGCCGAGGCCGAGCAGGGCGAGATTGGGTACGGCGTACCAGCGCCAGCCCAGGTCCGGCAGGTGGACCATGCCGAACAGCAGCGCGCTCAGGCCCATCGCCAGCGCGATGCGCGTGTTGCCCGCGGTGGCCATCGCCGGCGCTCGGCGAAAGCCGAGCAGGGACGAAAACAGCACGCCGCGGAACAGGGTTTCCTCCACCAGCGGCCCCAGCGTGACGGCCGAGAGCGCCAGCACGAGGCGCCCGCTGAGCGAGGCGCTCTGGCCCATCTGCGCAATGCTCTGGGTGACCGGGTGGCTGCCTGCCAGCAGATGGGTGAGCATGCCGCCGATGATCGGCACGCCCACGCCCAGCGCGAGGGCCGCCGCGTAGAACGCCGCGCCGGCGCTGGGCGCAAACCCGAAGCCCTGCCAGGCGGAGCCCAGGCGCCACTGGCGCGGCCAGCGCCGATGCACGATCCACAACGTGACCGAGGCGGCGATCAGCAAGGTCGCGGCGGTGACCCCGGTGCGCAGGTCCGGATTGCTCAGGGCGGCCTGCAGCGCACTCATGGTGTGGTCGCTGCTGCCCCTGGCGCCGTCGTGGGCCAAGCCGATACGCATGCCGACCACCAGCCCCACCAGCGAGCCGGCGGTAAAGCCCACTGCCAGTTGCAGGGCGAAATACAGCGCCAGCAGGCCGATCGCCTCGCCCACGCCGGGCGCGCGCACCGGGGCCGGCAGGGTCGGCGGCATCGGAGGCGGAGCGGCGAACAGTTCGGCGGAGGCATTCACGGGGGCGGTGATCCGTTTCGGTGGCAGGGCGGCTCGACGCTAGCGGGAGCGCTCGGCACGGCGCAATCCCTGCCATCGGTCATGGTGGCGCGCGGTGGCTTGTATAGTGGTGCGTCCACACACGGAGGAATCCCGCGCCGAGGCGCTGCCCATGTTCGCATTCGACTGGCTTGCCGACCCCACCGCCTGGGCCGGTCTTCTCACCCTGGTGGTGCTGGAGATCGTGCTGGGCATCGACAACCTGGTGTTTGTCGCGATCCTCGCCGACAAGCTGCCGCCTAGTCACCGCGACCGCGCCCGCATCAGCGGCCTGGCGATCGCCTTGCTCATGCGACTGTTGCTGCTCGGCGCGATGAGCTGGCTGGTCAAGCTGACCACGCCCATCGTGCAATGGCAGGGTTTTTCGCTGTCCTGGCGCGACATCATCCTGCTGCTGGGCGGGGCGTTCCTGCTGTTCAAGGCCACGCTGGAGCTGCACGAGCGACTGGAAGCGTCTGACGTGGGCGAAGGCGGTGCGCGCGCGCCGGCGAGGTTCTGGCTGGTAGTGGCGCAGATCGTGGCGCTGGACGCGGTGTTTTCGCTGGACTCGGTGATCACCGCGGTAGGCATGGTCGATCACCTGTCGGTAATGATGATTGCCGTGGTCGCCGCGATGGTGATCATGATCAGCGCCAGCAAGCCGCTCACCGCGTTCGTCAACGCGCGGCCGACGGTGATTATCCTGTGCCTGTCGTTCCTGCTGATGATCGGTTTCAGTCTGGTCGCCGAAGGCTTCGGCTTCCACATCCCCAAGGGCTACCTGTACGCGGCGATCGGCTTCTCGATCATGATCGAGGTGTTCAACCAGACCATGCGCCGCAATCGCCAGCGCAGCCTGCTCGGCAGCGCTCGACACCTGCGCGACCGCACGGCGCAAGCGGTACTGCGCCTGCTCGGTGCCGGTGGCGTGGAGGACGAGGGCGAAGCGAGCAAGCCGTCTGCCGGCACCGACGAGGAAGCTCCCGCGGTGGCGGTGTTCGGCAAGGACGAGCTGTCAATGGTGCAGGGCGTGCTGGATCTGGCTCAGCGCCCGGTGCGCTCGATCATGACGCCGCGCCCGGAGATCCGCTGGATCGATCCGCGCGATGACCTGCCGACCGTGCGACGCGAGCTGGCCGAGGCCGGCCACAGCTGGCTGCCGCTGGCCCACGACGACCTGGACGATCTGCTCGGCGTGGCGTCCACGCGCGACCTTCTGGCCAGCCTGCTCGACCACGGTCGGATCGAGCTGGACAGCGTGGTGCGCAAGCCGCTGATGGTGCTCGAGTCGCTCAGCGTGCTGCGGCTGATCGACGAGTTCCGCCGCGCGCCGCTGCAGGTGGCGCTGGTGGTGGACGAATACGGCAGCCTGCTCGGCCTGGTCACGCCCAGCGACGTGCTGGAGGTGATCGCCGGCGAGTTTCCCGATGCGCTGGGCAGCGATCCGTCGGCCAGTCAGAACGAAGACGGCACTTGGCTGTTCGACGCCGGGCTGGACGTGCGCCGCGCCGAACAGCTGCTCGGCCAACGACTGAATGTGGACGACAGTTTCTCGACCCTGGCCGGCCTGGTGCTGCAGCAGCTTGGACGTTTCCCCCAGGTGGGCGATGGCGTGGTCGCCGATGGCTGGCGCTTCGAGGTGGTCGCGATGGACGGCGCACGCATCGATCGACTGCGCGTGGCGCCGGCTTAGCCGACGCCACACCGCGGACACGGCGTTCAGCTCACCAGCAGGGCGCGCACCACGCCGATCGCCGCTAGCACCAGCACCACCAGCCACGCCACCATGCCGGTGACGAAACCGCCGCCGCGCTTGGCCGGGTCCGCCAGGTAGGCGGCGAAGTACCACACGCGCCCGACGATCCACACCAGCCCGGCGATGCCCGCCCAGCCGGCGAAGCCGTGGGTGGCGGCAAGCCACAGTGTGGGCAGGAACAGCACGGTCTGCTCGATGGTGTTCATCTGCACGCGGTAGGCGCGCTCGAAGCCTTCGTGGCCGCTGGTAGCCGGCGCCTTGATGCTGTACTTGCCGCGGGCGCTGCTGACCGCGAACACGGTGGCGGCGAGCAGCAGCACGTTGAGCAGGGTGACCAGGGCGGGCAGTTGCTGGAGCATCGTCGATCCTTCTGGAAATGTCGGCGCAGGTGCCGGGTGTCGATCGTGGCAGGAGCCGGAGCGAGGCGCTATCGTCTGGAGAGGGCGCCGGCGGACGGCGTGGGAGATCAGCCATGCGTTGGCAGAAGGGGCGTCGCAGCGACAACGTGGTGTTCGATGACGGCAGCGGTGGCGGCGGGCCGCGCTTCGGCGGCGGTCGCGGGCTGGGGCTGGGCGGCATCGTGATCCTGGCCATCCTCGGGCTGGTGTTCTTCAAGGACCCCACCGCGCTGCTCAGCCAGGTCGACACCGGCGGCGGCAGCACGGCACCGGCGACCACGCCGGCCAACGCCAACGATCCGCAGGTGGATTTCGTGCGCGCCATCCTCGGCGACACCGAGGACGAATGGGGCCAGATCTTCGCCCAGCAGGGGCGCCACTACGAGCAGCCCAAGCTCACCCTGTTCTCCGGCCGGGTGAACACCGCCTGCGGAGCGGCCACGGCGGCGGTGGGGCCGTTCTACTGCCCGGGCGATCGCCACGTATACCTGGATCTGGCGTTCTTTCAGGAGCTGCAGGACCGCTTCCACACCACGGGCGACTTCGCTCGCGCCTACGTGATCGCCCACGAAGTGGGCCACCACGTGCAGAACCTGCTGGGCGTGTTCGACAAGGTGGATGCCGCGCGTCGCCAAGGCGCCACACTGCAGGGCGCCAATGGCCTGTCGGTGCGCCAGGAGCTGCAGGCCGACTGCCTCGCCGGGGTCTGGGCGCACGCCGCCGAGCAGCGCAACCAGTGGTTGGATCCGGGCGACATGGAGACCGCGCTCAACGCCGCCAGCCAGATCGGCGACGACACCTTGCAGCGCGAGTCACGCGGCGAGGTGATGCCCGATTCGTTCACTCACGGCACCTCGGCGCAGCGCGTGCACTGGTTCAAGGCCGGCTTCGACAGCGGCGACGTGGGCCAGTGCAACACGTTCGCCGGCCCGGTCTAACAGGAGCCTGGCGATGTCGGGCATGGCGCTGGGGATTCCGATCGGGCTGGCGATGGGCATGGGCAGTGGTATCGCCATTGGCATGGCCAGCGGCACGCAGGCCGGCCGTCGGCAGGCCTGCAAGGACGCGGCGGCGTGGCTGCAGCAGAACGGTGTCGTGCTGACCACGCCAGACGGCGATGTGTTGGATGCCCAGGCCCTGCTGACGGTGGTCGGCGGCCGGTCCGGCAACCGCGGCTAAATGCCGCCGCTGACCGGCCCCGTTCGGCACGCTCCGCCGTGCCTTTGCTCGCTCTAGAATCCGCGCGCTGCGCGCCTCGGGGTGCGCCACTCCCGGTCCATCCATGCTGCATCCCTGCCTGCGCTGCGGCGCGTGCTGCGCGCACTTTCGCGTCGCCTTCCATTGGTCGGAGGCCGAATCGTTCCTCGGCGGCGAAGTGCCCGCCGAACTTACCGCCAAGCTCGATCCGCACCGGCTGGTGATGCGCGGTACCGAGTCCAAGCCGGTGCGCTGCGTGGCGCTGCAGGGCGAGGTGGGCGTGCAGGCGAGCTGCGGCATCTACGCGCAGCGCCCGTCGGTATGCCGCGAGGTGCTGCCGTCCTGGGAGTTCGGCGCGCCCAGCGCGCAGTGCGACAAGGCGCGCGCTGCGCACGGGCTGGCGCCGCTGACGCCGCAGGACTGGATTGATCCCAGCGGCGCGGATGTGCCGCCGCTGCCACGCAGCGCCTGATCGTCGTCGCGCCAGCGCTGCGCGGCCTCCGTTATCCCGCCGACCTCTCTCGTACCGTCCTGGCCCCGGGAAGAATGCTTGCGGCTGAAGGATTACGCTCTTAATCTGCACGAGAATTACGGACGTAATCCAAAGGTGAGCCATGAAAAACCAGCACGAAGCGCGGCATGCACACAGGGCGTGGAACCGCATGGCGACCCGGAGAACGGTGATGGCCTGCATGATGCTGGCTGGGCTCGCCAGTTGCGCCCGCCATGCCGTGCGTACCGATACCCCGCCTTCCAACGAGGGCGACGCGTCCTGGCACGCGGTGGAGCCGCCGGACACCGTGCATTACCAGCTCGCCATGGGCGAGGTATCCAGCGGCGCCACCACCATCGAGCGCGTCACCCCGGTGTATCCGGCGGCGCAGCTGGCGGCCTGTCCACCGGTGGTGGAAGTCACCGCCAAGCTGATCGTCGATCGCGCCGGCAAGGTCACTGAAGTGCGCCCCGGCAACGCAGCCTCGGCGCAAGCGGATCTCGCCCCGTATCTCGGCGCCACGCGGGCGGCGGCGCTGCGCTGGCAGTTCAATCCACTGCAGATCAACCACTGGGCCGCCGACGCCAACGGCGAGAGCCACGTGGTGGACAGCCGCACCGAGCCTTTCAGCCGGGACTACCTGTTCCGCTTCACCTGCCGCGCCGGCAAGGCGCAGGTCTCGGCCGGCGACAGGCCGGCCTCGGGCTGATCAGGCGGCGGTGTCGAAGCGGTAGATGTCCATCGCCAGGATCCCCAAGTCGATGCCGGCATCCAGCCGCTGCGCTCGCGCGCCTTCACCGGCAGCACCCAGCGCCACGAACAGCGGCAGCAGATGCTCGTCGGTGGGATGCGCGCGCTCGGCGAACGGCGCCTGCCGGCGATAGTCGAGCAGGGCGGCCGTGTCGCCTTCGGCGAGGCGCTGCTCGATCCAGCGAACGAACGGCTGCACATACGGCGCCTCGCGCTCGGCGCTGTAGCCGGCGGCGAGATCGTGCAGGTTGTGGGTGATCGAGCCCGAACCAATCATCAGCACGCCGTCCTCGCGTAGCGGGGCCAGCGCACGCCCTACCGCCAGCTGATGTGCCGGGCCGTCGTGCGGCTGGATCGACAGCGGCACCACCGGGATGTCCGCTGCCGGATACATCAGTCGCAGCGGCACCCACACGCCGTGGTCCAGGCCGCGCGAGGTATCCACGGCCGCCGGCAGGCCGGCGTCTTCGAGTCGCTGTGCGACCTCGTCAGCCAGTGCCGGATCGCCCGGTGCCGGATAGCGCAGCTGGTAGAGCGCCGGCGGGAACCCGCCGAAGTCGTGCACCGTCTCCGGTTGCGCGGCGCCACCCACCCGCGGGCTGCGCGCCAGGTAATGCGCGCTGGCCACCACGATCGCGCGCGGGCGTGGCAGCGTCGCAGCGAGTTCAGCCAGTCGTGCGCCGGTGGCACCGGGCCGCAGCGCGGTCATCGGCGAACCGTGTGAAACGTAAAGGCTGGGCAGGCGGGTCATGGTGCTCTCCGGGGAATATGCCAAACATAAGGCCAGTGCCCGGTGTTTTCGCCGTCACGTAGCGCGACAGCCTGTTGCCCGGCGCGAACGCTGCGCAGCTCAGCCGGCGTCGACGAGCGCCCGGCGCAGCGGATCGAGCAGGGCGCCGTAGTGCGCCGCGCGGGCGGTATCGCGGCGCAGCGGCTGGCGCACCTGGGAAGCGCTGGGCGTGCGTACGCTGCGCATGGCGCGGTGGTAGTCGAGGCAGGCGGCGTCGAAGGGAAGATCGCAGAACACCAGCAGCGCGCGGATCTCGCGCTCCGGGTCATCCAGCAGCGCCTCGTAGCGCTGTATGCGCACGCGCTGCGGCTGCTCGACCTGCCAGGTCGCCATGGCGCGCTGGTAGTCGCGTGTGTAGGCGCCGATGTCGGTGAGATCGCAGGCGAAGTGCGGCAGCCGGTAGAACTGCTGCTTGAAGCATGACCAGCCCGCTTCCAGCGCGTCGCGCCGCGCATCGACGATGCGTGCGCCCGGCAGCATGGCGCCGAGCAGGCCGGCATAAAGCCAGTTCTCGGGCATCTTGTCGGTGTGCCGCGCGCGCTGCATGCGCCAGCGCGCGGTGCGTTCCAGATAGCGCTGGCCCAACCGTTGCCAGTCGTTCGCGGTGGCTGTCGTCATCCACGCCAGGAGTGGCTGCTGGCGCCGGTGGGATTCCTCGGCGATCACCGCCTCCAGATCGTCCAGCTCGCTGGCGCCCTCCACCTCGGGATGTGCGGCGAGGACCTGTTCGAACAGGGTGGAGCCCGAGCGCGGCAGGCCGACGATGAAGATCACTTCGTGCCCCAGCGTGGCGTCCAGCGGTGCCGGCAACTGGCGACCGGCCTCGATCACCCGGGCGACGTGGGTGCTGAAGGTGGGCGCGTGCCACGGCGCCAGCTGGCGCATGCGCGCGTTGGCGGCGGCGAGTGCGGCAAAGGCGTCTTCGTAACGGCCCCGATCCTCCAGCGCCTTGCCCAGTGCGAAGCCCATCGCGATGCGGTCGCTGTCCGCCACGTCGGCGCGTTGCTCCAGGGTGGACAGCGTGGTGACGTCCTCGTCGCGCAACGGCTGCGTCTTGATGTTGGCCAGACCGCGCCAGGCGTCGCCGCAGGCCGGATGGCGCGCCAGCGCGGCGCGGTAATGCGCGGCGGCCTCGTCGAAGCGCCCCAGGTGCACCAGCGCATCGGCGGCAAGGATGTTCGCGGGCAGCAGCTCCGGCGCCAACCCGGCGGCCCGCTGCAGCGCACTTACCGCCTCCTCGCTGTCGCCAAGCTGCTGCAGGTTGCGGCCGAGGTTGAACCAGGCCATGGGGTAATCCGGCGCCGCCACGCAGGCCTGTCGCCACGAATGCAGCGCGGCGGCGATGTCGCCGCTGTTCGCCTGCGCGGTGGCCAGATCGTTCAACACCAGCGCGTCGTGCGGCGCCAGCGCGAGCGCCTTGCGCAGCACGGCGATGGCGTCCTCGATGCGGCCGCGCCGGGTGGCGGCGATGCCCTGCATGCGCAGCACTTCGACATGGCGCGGGGCCAGTCGCTGCAACGCATCGAGCAGGCGCTCGGCGACGTCGAGCTGGCCATCGCGGATCGCCCGGGCGGCAGCGTGCAACTGCTCGCGCTGCGAGACGGACAGGCCGCTCAGGCGTGGATCGACACCGGGACGGGGCGGGGCGGTGTTCATGAGGCGAATCGGGCGAAGGTCATCGGCCGATGGTACGGGGCCGGCTGTCGTCAGGGCGAGCGCCACGTCGCGCAAGGGTCGCCAAAGCACGAAACCCGCGCCGAGGCGCGGGTTTCGTGGTGGAGCGGATCGCTCAGTACTTGCGGCGCGGTGGCTTGCCGCCGCCGGGGCGCGGCTTGCCCTTGAAGCCGCCCGGACGCGGGCCGCCGGTGCGCGGCGGCGGGCGATCGGCGGCGCCGTCGTCCTTGCCGTCCCATTCGTGGATGCGCAGCTGGTGCTGCACCACCCAGACCTTCTTCAGGTGCTCGAACACTTCCTTGGGCATGCCGTCGGGCAGGTCGATCAGGCTGTACTCACCACGGATGCTGAGGCGGCCGATGAAGCTGCTTTCCAGCCCCGCCTCGTTGGCGATGGCGCCGATGATGTTGCCCGGCTTCACGCCGTGCTCGTGACCCACCTCGATGCGATAGGTGCGCTTGCCTTCCTCGGTGACGTGGGCGCGCTGCACCGGGCGCGAGAACGACTCACGCGGGTTGCCTGCGTCGTGGCCCCGCGGTTCGCGCTCGTGGCGGGCGCCGCGTTCCGCGCGGTCGTGGTTGCGCTCGCGCGGTTCGTGCTCGCGCGGCGTGAACTCGCGCTTGGGCGGCGGCGTCAGCAGCAGTGGCTGGTCGCCCTGGGCGATGCGCGCCAGCGCGGAAGCGATCTCGATCGCCGGCACGTTGTGCTCCTGCTCGTACTGCTCGATCAGCTGCTGGAAAAACTCCAGTTCGCCCTGCGCCAGGGTGTCGCTGATGCGCTGCTTGAACTTGCCGATGCGCACGTCGTTGACCGCCTCGACGGTGGGCAGCTTCATCTCCTCGATCGGCTGGCGGGTGGCGCGTTCGATCGCGCGCAGCATGCCCTTCTCGCGCGGCGTGACGAACAGGATCGCCTCGCCAGCGCGCCCGGCGCGACCGGTACGACCGATGCGGTGCACGTAGCTCTCGGTGTCGTACGGGATGTCGTAGTTCATCACGTGGGTGATGCGCTCCACGTCCAGTCCGCGCGCGGCCACGTCGGTGGCCACGAGGATGTCGAGCTTGCCGTCCTTGAGCTGCTGGATCACCCGCTCGCGCTGCGGCTGGGCAATGTCGCCGTTGATCGCGGCGGCGGCCAGGCCGCGCGCCTGCAGCTTCTCGGCCAGCTCCTCGGTGGCCTGCTTGGTGCGCGCGAAGATGATCATCGCGTCGAACGGCTCGGCCTCCAGGATGCGGGTGAGCGCGTCGAGCTTGTGCAGGCCGCTGACCCACCAGTAGCGCTGGCGGATGTTCGCCGCGGTGGTGGTGGAGGACTTGATGGTGACTTCCACCGGGTCCTTCAGGTGCTTCTGCGCGATCTTGCGGATCACCGTGGGCATGGTGGCCGAGAACAGTGCCACCTGGCGTGTCGGCGGGGTGGCCTCGAGCACTTTCTGCACGTCGTCGATGAAACCCATGCGCAGCATTTCGTCGGCTTCGTCGAGCACCAGGTACTTCAGCTCGGACAGATCCAGCGTGCCCTTGTCCAGGTGATCGATCACGCGGCCGGGCGTGCCCACCACCACCTGCACGCCGCGGCGCAGCGCCTGCAGCTGTGGGCCATAGCTCTGCCCGCCGTAGATCGGCAGCACCTGCAGCCCCGGCATGTGCGTGGCGTAGCGCTGGAACGCCTCGGCCACCTGGATCGCCAGCTCGCGCGTGGGCGCCAGCACCAGCGCCTGCGGCTTGCCGGGCTTGAGCTCGATGCGCGAGAGGATCGGCAGCGCGAACGCGGCGGTCTTGCCGGTGCCGGTCTGCGCCTGGCCGAGTACGTCGCGCCCTTCCATCAGCGGCGGGATGGTGGCGGCCTGGATCGGCGAGGGCGACTCGTAGCCGACATCGGCCAGCGCGCGCAGGATGGCCGGATTCAGCCCAAGCGCAGTGAAGCCGGCGGTAGCCGGGGCGGAGTCGGGGGACGGGGATGACATCGGGGAACCTCGGGGTGGCACGCCGGACGGCGCGCGGAAAATGGGCGCTATTGTAGCAGGCTGCGGGCATGTGGCCCGTCTCGTAAAACGTTCAAGGCACAGGAGATTCAGGCATGGCGAAGCGTCTGGTGGAAAAGGTCGCGCTGGTGACGGGCGCGTCCTCCGGGATCGGTGAGGCGACGGCGATCGCCCTGGCCGAGGAAGGTGCGCGCGTGGCGGTGACGGCGCGCCGCCACGACCGGCTGCAACGGCTGGCTGCCGAACTGGCCGCGCTGGGCGCCGAACCGCTGGTGCTGGAGGCCGACCTGCTCGATGAGGTTGACGCCCAGCGCGTGGTGCGCGACACCGAGGCGCATTTCGGACGTCTGGACGTCCTGGTCAACAACGCTGGCGTGATGTACCTGGAGCCGGTGGCCGAGGCCGACCTGGGCCGCTGGCGGCAGATGCTGGAGCTCAACGTGCTCAGCCTGATCGCGTCCACCCAGGCCGCGCTGCCGGGTATGACGACGCGCCACGACGGCCACATCGTCAACATCTCCTCCACCGCTGGGCGCATCGCCAACCCGAATGCCGCGGCGTACTCGGCGACAAAGTTCGGCGTGGTGGCGTTTTCCGAGGCGCTGCGGCGCGAGGTGTATCAGCACGGCATCCGCGTGAGCGTGATCGAGCCGGGCGTGGTGCAGACCGAGCTGCGCGATCACATCGGCCACGCCGCCACCAAGGACGCGCTCAATGCCTGGGCCGACTCCATGCGTCAGCTGCAGTCGCGCGACGTGGCCGAGGTGATCGCGTTCTGCGTGACGCGCCCGCCGCACGTCAACATCAACGAGATCCTGATGCGGCCCACCGACCAGGAACGTTGAGCGCTTCGAAGCGCTGCGTTGTGGATGGCGGCTTATGATCGACATCTTGTGTTGATTCCACGGAGGCGGTGATGGACGGTTTCGAGACTCTTTCCGAGCAGGCCTGTTTCGGCGGCGTGCAGGGCTTCTATCGCCACGCCTCCACCAGCTGCGCAGGGTCGATGCGGTTCGCCGTCTACCAGCCGCCGCAGGCGGTGCAGGGCAAGTGCCCGGTGCTGTACTACCTAGCCGGCCTCACCTGCACCGAGGAGACCGCCACCATCAAGGCCGGCGCCCAGCGACTGGCCGCGCAGTTCGGTCTGGTGCTGGTGATGCCCGACACCAGCCCGCGCGATACCGGCATCGAGGGCGCCACCGGCGACTGGGAATTCGGCGAGGGTGCGGGCTTCTACGTCGATGCCACGCAGGCGCCCTATGCGGAGCGATTCAACATGCATCGTTACGTGGTGGAGGAACTGCCGGCGCTGGTCGCGCGGCATTTCCCGGTCGACCTCGAACGCAGCGGCATCTTCGGCCACTCGATGGGCGGCCACGGCGCGCTGACCGTCGCCCTGCGTCACCCCGAACGCTATCGCTCGGTATCGGCGTTCGCGCCGATCGTGGCGCCCAGCCAAGTGCCATGGGGCCGCAAGGCGCTGCCGAAATACCTGGGCGAGGATCGTGCGGCCTGGGCCGACTACGACGCCTGCGAACTGGTCCACCGGCAGAGCTTTCCGGGCACGATTCTGATCGATCAAGGCGAGGCGGATAAATTCCTGGAAGCGCAGCTCAAGCCCGAGTTGTTCGACCAGGCCTGCGCCGAGGCCGGTCAGCCGCTGCTGCTGCGCCGCCACCTCGGCTACGACCACAGTTATTGGTTCATCAGCACCTTCATGGAAGACCACCTGCGCCACCACGCCAAGGCGCTGGGCCTCCTGTAGGAGCCCGCTGCCATCACGGACAGCAAAAGGGCGGCGCCGTGAGGCGCCGCCCTTTTGCATCGCGTGGTGATCAGGCCTTGGCGGCCGGACGACGCGAGCGACGCCGCGAGCGATTGCCCGCCGCGTGCTCGCCACTGCCCTGCTGCACGTGACCGTGCGGGCGGTGCGAGGCACTGCTCTTGCCGTTACCCGCCGGGCGGCCCTGCTGCGGGCGCTGCGACTGGCGGCCCTGGCGCTGGTTGCCCTGCACCGGACGCGGCGCACCGGCGTCCAGGCGCAGCGGCGCGGACGGCTCGAAGCCTGCCACCGGGGTGATCGCGATGTCCTGCTTCACCAGCATGCGGATGTCGCGCAGCAGGCCGGATTCGTCGTGGCTCACCAGCGACACGGCCAGGCCTTCGGCACCGGCGCGACCGGTGCGGCCGATGCGGTGCACGTAGTCCTCGGCGACCATCGGCAGGTCATAGTTGATGACGATCGGCAACTGGTCGATGTCGATGCCGCGTGCGGCGATGTCGGTGGCCACCAGCACGGTGACGCGGCCGGTCTTGAAATCGCTTAGCGCGCGGGTGCGGGCGTTCTGGCTCTTGTTGCCGTGGATCGCTGCGGCGCGGATGCCGGACACGTTGAGGTAGGTCACCAGCTTGTCGGCGCCGTGCTTGGTGCGGCTGAACACCAGCGTCTGCCGGCGGCTGTCCTGCGACAGCACGTGCAGCAGCAGGTCGCGCTTGCGTGCGGCATCGACCGGGTGCACGTGGTGGCTGACCAGCGGCGCCACGGTGTTCGGCGGGGTCACCGACACTTCGCGCGGATCGGTCATGAACTGCATTGCCAGCGCCTTGATCGGCGCGGCGAAGGTGGCCGAGAACAGCAGCGTCTGACGCTTCTGCTTGGGCAGCGCGTTGACGATGCGCTTGAGCGCCGGCATGAAGCCCATGTCCAGCATGCGGTCGGCCTCATCCAGCACCAGCGTGTCGATGCCGGTGACGTCGATGGTGCGCTGCTGCATGTGGTCGATCAGGCGGCCGGGGGTGGCAATCACCACGTCCACGCCGCGGCGCAGTGCGTTGATCTGCGGGCCCATGCCCACGCCGCCGAAGATGGTGGTGGTGGCCACACGCACGTACTTGCCGTAGTCGCGGAAGTTGTCGTTGACCTGCGCGGCCAGCTCGCGGGTCGGGGTGAGCACCAGCACGCGCGGGCGGCGCGTCTGCGTGTCACGGCCCTGCATCAGCTTGTGGATGACCGGCAACGCGAACGCGGCGGTCTTGCCGGTGCCGGTCTGTGCGGCGGCGAGCAGGTCGTGCCCGGCAATCACCAGCGGGATCGCGCCGGCCTGGATCGGCGTCGGCTCGGTATAGCCCTCGTCGGCGAGCGCGCGCAGCAACGCGGGCGCAAGGCCCAGCGATTCAAAAGACATGGAAACTCCTGAGTGGTCTGCTGCGCTCCCTGATACCGCGCGGCGGACGATGAATTCGACGACCGCACATCGAGCGATGGCTGGTCGGGTGCCGTGCGCGCTACCGGGGTGGGGGAATGGGCGAAGGCCTGGCCATCGCCGCGATGTCCGCAAGGGAGTCGGGGGCGTCTACGAGCCGGCGTAGTGTAGCCGATCGGAGCGTTCCGTGCTGCTGCGCGTCAAACCCGGACCGTGCTGCGGTCGATTGTGGCCTGACGAGCATCCGGTCGCTGGCATCGGGGGAGGTCGCCGCTCGGGCCGCGGCAAGGCCGTGGAGACCGCGCTTCGCCACCACTGCGCATGTTAGCCTCGCCTGCTGTTCGTCGGACGCGCATGAGGAGCTCGCATGTCATTCGTAGCCACCTTGCGTGGGCTCGACACCACCCAGCGCCACACCGTGCTGGCCAGCTTCCTGGGCTGGACGCTGGATGCCTTCGATTTCTTCCTGCTGGTGTTCGTGCTGGACGAGATCGCCACCGAGTTCCACGTCGGCCACACCGAGGTCACCTTCGGCATCCTGCTCACGCTGGCGGCGCGGCCGCTCGGTGCGTTGATCTTTGGACGTCTGGCCGACCGCTATGGGCGCAAGCCGGTGCTGATGGTCGACGTGCTGATGTTCTCGGTGCTGGAGCTGGCGTGTGCCTTCGCGCCCTCGCTCACGGCACTGCTGGCGATGCGATTCCTGTTCGGCATCGCGATGGGTGGCGAGTGGGGGATCGGCGCCTCGCTGGCGATGGAGACGGTGCCGGCGAAGGCACGCGGCGCGGTGTCCGGCCTGCTGCAGAGCGGTTATCCGTGCGGTTACTTTCTCGGTGCACTGGCCTACTGGCTGGTCTTCAGCGTGTTCGGTCTGGGCTGGCGCGCGATGTTCGTGGTGGGGGCGCTGCCGGCCGTGCTGGTGCTGTACCTGCGCGCCAAGGTGCCCGAGTCGCCGACCTGGCAGGCGGCGCGCGCGCAGGGTGCGCAGCGCGGCGCACTGGCGGCCATGCGTGGCAACGGCAAGCGGCTGGTCTACATGATGCTGCTGATGGCCGCGTTCAACATGTTCAGCCATGGCTCGCAGGACATGTACCCCACCTTCCTCAAGGCGCAGCGGCACTTCGATGCGGGCACGGTGGCTGCGCTGACCATGCTGCTCAACGCCGGCGCGATCGTGGGCGGGCTCACCTTCGGCAGCTGGTCGGAGCGGGTGGGGCGTCGACGCGCGATGGTGGTGGCCGCGCTGCTGGCGCTGCCGTGCATCCCGCTGTGGACGTTCGGCGGCTCGGTGGTGCTGCTCGGCATCGGCGCGTTCCTGATCCAGGTGATGGTGCAGGGCGCCTGGGGTGTGGTGCCGACCTACCTCAACGAGCTGGCGCCGCACGACGTGCGTGCCACGCTTCCTGGCTTCGCCTACCAGCTGGGCAATCTGCTGGCTGCCGGTACGGCGTCGATCCAGGCGTGGCTGGCGACCGAGCGCGGCGGCGACTACGCGCTGGTGATGGCGGTGTGGATGGCCGCCGTGGCGCTGGTGCTGGCGTTCCTGGCCTGGCGCGGGCCGGAAGTGCGCGGGGTGTCCTTCGAACCGGAGCGCTCCTGATAGAATCCCGGGTTTGCAATCGCACAAGAGACAGGCAATGAAGGCTGGCAAAGACAAGGTGGTTTCGCTGCACTACACCCTTACGGTGGATGGCGAGAAGGTCGAAAGTTCGCACGACCGCGACGAGGCGCTGTGGGTGTTGCTCGGCCACGGCCAGCTGATCCCGGGCCTGGAGACGGCGCTGGAAGGCCACGAGGCCGGCGAGTCGCTGCAGGTGGCTGTGGCTCCGGCCGATGGCTACGGCGAGCGCCAGGAAGGGCAGATCCAGCGCGTGCCGAAGAAGTATTTCCAGCAGGCGAACAGGCTCAAGCCGGGCATGACCACGGTGCTCTCGCTCAAGCAGGGCGGCCAGCGCGTGGTGACCGTGCACAAGGTCGGCATGACCGCCGTGGACGTGGACCTCAACCACCCGATGGCCGGCAAGACGCTGCACTTCGACGTGACCATCAACGAAGTGCGCGATGGCACCGAGGAAGAGATCCAGCACGGCCACGCGCACCCGCCGGGCGCCGAAGCACACTGAGTGCGCGCCGATCACAAGTAAAAACAAAACGGCGCCGCAAGGCGCCGTTTTTCGTTCGCCCCCACTTCGTCCAGAAGGCGCCGGTCTGTGTTGGCCAGCGCTATCAATCCAGCAGCCGCTTGCCGAACTCGAAATGGTCGCGCCAGTAGGGCCCGTCAATGTCGTCCAGCCGCACCGTGCCGCCCGAGTTGGGCGCATGCACGAAGCGCCCCTGGCCCACGTAGACGCCGACGTGGCTGATCCCGCTACGGCTGCCGAAGAACACCAGATCGCCACTGGCCAGTTCCTTCATGCGTTTCACTTTCTGCCCCAGTTCCGACATCGCGCGCGAGCTGTGCGGCAGCGCGATGTCGGCGGCATGGCGGTAGATGTAATCCACCAGCCCGCTGCAGTCGAAGCCGGATTGCGGCGTGTTGCCACCCCATTTGTATGGCGTACCGACCAGCGCCATGGCGCGGAACAGCACGTCGTTGGCAACCTGCGCGCTGGCCGCGGAAGGGGCGCGCGCCGGCAGGTCGGCCAGCTCGGAGTGCGAGGTCTTGAAGGTGGGTTCGCGCCGATGCGGCGCGCTGGAGCAGGCGGCGAGCAGCAGGGCCGCTGTTGCCATCGTTACCCAGGAAAGGCGGCGGAGCAGGGACCGGGTGGCGCGGGGGCGGGTAGTCATACGGCAGGCCCGACGGAAGGTGTGCCGAGCCTACCAACCCATCAAAAGACTTTCAAATCAGTGCTTTTCTGGCTGTTTTGCACTTCGATTCTCGGAATCCGCGGCGGAGGCGGCATCGGGCAACGGGTCCAACTGAAAGGACACCGGCACCCGCGCAGCGCTCTCGATGGGCTGGCCGCCCTTCATGGCGGGATTGAAATGCCACTGCATCGCCGCATCGCTGGCGGCGGCAATCAGGTTTGCCGAGGTCGTGGTGCTCGCCTTGGGGTCGTAGTCGACGGTCTTCACGGTGCCATCGGGATTGACCAGCACCTTGAGGACTACTGTGCCTTGCTCCCTGTTGATGATGGAGGCTTTCGGATAGCGCGGCTGCATTAGCACGTTGGCCTGCAGATCCTGCGTGGCCTTAGCACTCGGTTCGGTGACCAGCGGCGACGCCTGCGCGGCCAGGCCGACGCCACTGATGAAAAGCGCCACGCCCAGATACCCGACGAAGCGGCGTGCGGTGGTGGTGCGATCGCGTCGAATCATCATCAGTCGTTCCTTCAGTTGCGGCTCCGCGAGCCAGGGGATGAGCACCGGCGCGGCGTCCATGCCGGTGCTGGCGAGCAGGGTGCGGGCGTAGACGCCGGCGTCGGCGCTGCGTTGGCGCAGGACGCGCTCGTCACAGGCCAGCTCCTGATCGAGCCGGAAGCGCGGCAGCGCCAGCCATGCCAGCGGGTGGAACCACAGCAGCGCGGCGAGCACGTCGGCCAGAAGGCTCCACAACGGATCGTGGCGCGTGATGTGTCCCTGCTCGTGAGCCAGGACCAGCTCGCGCTGGGCTGGATCGAAGCGCTGCAGGAAATCCGCTGGCAGCAGGATCACGCTGCGGAGAGCACACAGCACCGCCGGCCCCTGCGGGTGCTGGCGCAGTCGCCGTGGATCGAGCTGGGGATGCGCGCGCTGGCAATGCGCCAGCAGGGCGGCCGGCAACACGCGGCAGCGCCGACGCAACCGCACATAGGCATGCGCGAGGCGCAGCAGCGCGATGGCCGCGCCGGCCAGCCAGAGTGCCATCCACGGCAGGTGAAAATCGGCGGTCGCGTTGAGCGGGCCGGTGCCAGCGATGGCGCCTGGCGAGGCGATCACGTGCGCCAGCCAATGCCAGCGTGCGGGAAGGGCGGGCAGCCAGGGCAGCGCGCCCAGCAGCATCGGCCACAGCCACAACGTGAACGCCGGTCCGGCGCCGAACAGGCGGCGCACCGGACGGCGCAGCAACAGCACCAGCACCAGCCCAGCGGTGAGATCGACCAGGTTCGCCAGCATCTCAGCGCTCCTTGGCGTCGATGGTGTCGATCAAGGCACGCAGCTCGGCGATGTCGCGTTTGCTGAGTTTCTCGTGCGTGGAAAAGTGCGCCAGCAGCGGCGCTACCTTTCCGCCGAACACGCGGTCGAGCAGGTTGCGACTCTCGCTCGACTGCCATTGCTCGCGGGTGAGCAGCGGGCGGTAGAGGTAGCGTCGGCCGTCGCGTTCGGCGTTTACCGCCGCCTTGCCGAGCAGGCGGTTGAGCAAGGTGCGGATGGTCTTTTCGTGCCAGTCGGTGGTTTCGCCCAGCGCCGCGACGATCTCTTCCGAACTGCGCGGCGCGTGCTGCCACAGCACGGCCATGACCTGACTCTCGGCATCGGTGATGGCGGGGATGTCGCGACGCATGCCTGGCCTCCTTGTGGATTACGTCCGTAATCTTCGGTCCGAGATTACAGGCGTAATTCATCGGCGCGCAAGTAGCCGACGCCAGCTCCCGAACCGTTGACGCTGAACCGGCGATACTGCCGGTCCGCTCATGTTTGGAGAACGCTCCATGGCGCAGGTCTGCGATCTCATCGTGCTGGGGGCCGGCTCGGGCGGGCTGGCCACGGCGTTTCGCGCGGCGCATCACGGCGCGAAAGTGGTGCTTTTTGACCCCGCGCCGCCCGGCGGCACCTGCGTGCATCGCGGCTGCGTGCCGAAGAAGGCGCTGTGGTACGCCGCGCAACTGGCGCAGCAGCGGTCGCTGGCGCGCGAATACGGCTTCGACGGGACGGCCGGCGCGCTGGATTGGGAGCGCTTCCGCCAACTGCGCCAGGACTACGTGGACGGTATCACCGTCCGTTACGAAGAGCGCCTGCGCAACGCCGGCGTGCAGCGCGTGTCCAGCGCCGGCCGGTTGGTTGACGCCGGCATCGTGGAGGCTGCGGACGGCCAACGCTGGCAGGCGCCGCACGTGGTGATCGCCACCGGCGGGCGCCCGCGCCGACTGGATATCCCGGGTTTCGACCTGGGCTGGGTGTCCGATGACATGTTCGCGCTGCGTGCCCTGCCGCGGCGGGTGGCGGTGGTCGGTGGCGGCTACGTGGCGGTGGAGTTCGCCGGTCTGCTGCGGGCGTTCGGCTGCGAGGTGAGCCTGCTGGTGCGCGGCCCGCTGCTGGCCGGCTTCGATGCCGAGCTGACCGACGCGCTGGCCGACCGCATGCAGCACGACGGCATCCGCATGATCCGCCCGATCGAGGTGCAGGCGGCGAGGCGTGAGGCCCAAGGCCTGCTGCTCGACGGCGATGACATGGATGCCGGCGGCCCGTACGACGCCGTGCTGTGGGCGGTCGGTCGCGTCCCGCATACCGAGGGTCTTGGCCTGGAGGCGCTGGGCATCGCGCTCGGTCGGCGCGGCCACGTGCCAGTGGACGATTACCAGAACACCGCATGCCCCGGTGTCTACGCCGTAGGCGACGTCACCGACCGCGTGGAGTTGACACCGGTCGCGGTGGCGGCGGGACGACGGCTGGCCGACCGCCTGTTCGGCGGCCAGCCGCAGGCGCGACTGGACTACGAGAACATCCCCGGCGTGCTGTTCAGCGAGCCGCCGCTGGCCACCGTGGGACTGGACGAAGTGCAGGCGCGTGAGCGGCACGGCGATGCCGTGCGCTGCTACCGCAGCCGCTTCACGCCGATGCAGCTGGCGTTGGCCGGGCGCCGCGAGGCGTCGCTGATGAAGGTGATCTGCATGGGCAAGGACGAACGCGTGGTCGGCATCCATGCGCTAGGCCCCGGCGCCGACGAGATGCTGCAGGGCTTTGCGGTGGCGATGAAGCTCGGCCTGCGCAAGCGCGACCTGGACGCCACGGTAGCGATCCATCCCACCTCCGCCGAGGAGCTGGTGCTGATGGGCTGAGCGCCGCGCAGCACGTCGCTACACTGTCGGCATGGACCAGCCCATCGTTACCCTCACGCGCGGCACCGCGCCGCTGCTGATCAGCCTGCCGCACGACGGCAGCACGATCCCTGCCGACATCGCCGAGCGCATGACGCCGCAGGCGCGCCGTTCGCTCGATACCGACTGGCACGTCGGCCGTCTCTACGCGCCCCTGGCCGAGGCACTCGGCGCCAGCGTGCTGCGGCCGTCGCTCTCGCGCTACGTGGTCGATCTCAATCGCCCAGCCGACGGGCATGCGCTGTATCCAGGGCAGCGCGAGACGGGCCTGGTGTCGACCATCGGCTTCGACGGTGCACCGCTCTACGTAGCGGGCGGCGAGCCGGAGACCGGCGAGGTCGCGCGTCGCGTGAAGGAGTATTGGCAGCCCTATCACGATGCGTTGTCCGACGAACTGGCGCGGCTGCAGCGCGAATACGGCCGCGTCGTGCTGTGGGAGGGTCATTCGATCCGCAGCCGAGTGCCGATGCTGTTCGATGGCCAACTGCCGGACTTCAACCTAGGCACCGCCGACGGCGCCAGCTGCGGGGCGCCGCTGCAGGTGCGGCTCGATGCTGTGCTGCATCGGCAGGACGGCTATAGCCACGTGGTGAACGGCCGCTTCAAGGGGGGCTACATCACCCGGCACTACGGCCGTCCGGCGGATAACTTGCAGGCGGTGCAGCTGGAACTGGCCCAGTACACCTACATGGACGAGGACAGCCTCGACTTCCTGCCCGCGCAGGCGGCTGGCGTGCAGGCGGTGATCGGCGCGCTGCTGCGCGCCTGCCTTACCGACGACTAGGCCGCCTCAGCGCGGCTCGCCGATGCGGCTGGCCAGACGCTCCAGTCCCGCCTCATAGCTCGGCCAGATCGCGCCGTGACTGTCGATGTGCACGCCCAGGTCGTTCATGTGGCCATTGGTCAGGCTGTAGCACCAGGCGTGCACGCTGAGCTGCTGCCCGCGCTCCCAGGCATCCATCACCATAGTGGTGTGGCACACGTTCACCGCCTGCTCCAGCGCATTGAGCTCGCACAAGCGCACATTGCGGTCGGTCATGTTCTCCAGCCCGGTCAGCATGGCGTGGTGCTTCTTGGCGACGTCGCCGACGTGGCGCAGCCAGTTGTCGACCAGGCCCATGCGGCGATCGTCGAGCACCGCCTGCACGCCGCCGCAGCCGTAGTGGCCGACCACGATGATGTGCTCCACCTTGAGCACATCGACCGCGAACTGGATCGTGCTCAGGCAATTGAGGTCGGTGTGCGAGACCACGTTGGCGACGTTGCGCTGCACGAAGATCTCGCCCGGCGGCAGGTCGACGATCTGGGTGGCCGGCACGCGCGAGTCGGAGCAGCCGATCCACAGGTACTTCGGTGACTGCTGCTTGGCCAGCCGCTCGAAAAAGGCCGGGTCGGATTCGCGCACCGTTTCGGACCAGCGGCGATTGCTGTCGATGAGATCCTGCAGGGGGTTGTGGCTCATGGAAGATCCTTCGGCAAGTGGACATCGGGCGCGCTGCCCGCAGCCGCGTATGGTAACCCGGCGCCGCCCGACGGCTCAGCGCTGGCAGCGCGGGCAGGCGTAGAACGGTCGGCTCGCGACCATCGATTTCTCGATCGGCGCCAGGCAGCGCGGGCAATCCTCGCCGCCGCGCTCGTAGGCGCGGAAGCGGAACGGGGTGTCCTGCAGGTGGCCTGCGCCGCGCTTGCCGCGGGTGCGATAGGAGCGGCGCGGCAGGTCGAGGATCGCCTCGGCAAGCGCGGCGTGCTCAGCCGGGTCCAGGTCGCACGGGCGGCTCTGCGGCCCCAGGCCCGCTTCCCACAGGATCTCTACTCGTAGGTAGTTGCCCAGTCCGGCGATGAACGCCTGGTCGAGCAGCAGCGCACCGAGCCGGCGGCGGGCGAAACGTGGGTCATGCAGCCTCGCGGCGACGGTAACCGCATCCAGCGAAGGGTCGAGCGCGTCTGGCCCGATGCGCTGCAGGAACGGATGCTCGTGCACCTGGTCGCTGGGCCGCATCTCGATGTCCGTGGCGCTGTACAGCAGGATCGCCTTGCGCTCGGTTTCCAGTGCCACGCGCAGGCTGCGCGTGGTCGCCGGTGGACGGCCGGCGGTCGCTACGCGCCACACGCCGTAAAGCTGGTTGTGGCTGTACAGGGTCAGTCCGTTGTCGAAGCGGGTGAGCAGCGCCTTGCCATGCGGCGTGATCGCTTCGATGGTGCGGCCGACGAGCGGCTTTTCGTAACGCTTGAGCGCGTCGAAGGCGAATCACGCCCGCGTCAGCGGTTGGCCGACCACGGCGGCGGCGAGCGCATCGGCAGCGCGGCGGATCTCCGGCCCTTCGGGCACGTCAGCTCAGCGCCCGGGTGCGCCCGCCGTCCACGGCGATGCTCACGCCGTTGACGTAGGCGGCAGCGGGCGTGCAGAGGAAGGCGATCATCGCGGCGACCTCGCTGGCCTCGCCAAAGCGCCGGGCCGGCACGCTGTCGATCAGCTGCTGCGCGATCTCCTCGGTGCTGCGGCCGCTCGCCTGGGCCTGGGCAGCCAGCAGGCCGTCGAGTCGTGCGGTGCGGGTGTAGCCGGGCAGCACGTTGTTTACCGTGATGCCGTCGGCGGCCAGTTCGCCGGCCAGCGTCTTGGCCCAGCCGGCCACGGCGGCACGGACGGTGTTGGATACGCCCAGGCCCGCGATCGGCTCCTTCACCGAGGTGGAGATCACATTGACCCAGCGGCCGTAGCCCTCGGCGCGCATGCCGGGAAGCACAGCCTGCAGCAGGGTCTGTCCGGCCAGCAAGTGCTGGCGGAAGGCCGTCTCGTAGGCTGCGCGATCGGCGGCGTGCGCGCTGCCACCCGGCGGACCGCCGGTATTGTTGATCACGATGTGCACCGGCCGATTGGCCACCAGCTGCCCGGCCACCTGGGCGAGCGCGGCGGTATCGCCCATGTCGACCTGACGCCAGTCGTGGAACTGCCCGGGGTGCGAGCGCGGCAGACTCTCGGCCACGGTCTGCAACGTGTCGGCCGAACGCGCCAGCACGGTGACGCTAGCGCCGAGCTCGGCCAACTCCACCGCCGTGGCGCGGCCGATGCCGCCGGAAGCACCGCAGACCAGGGCATGCCGTCCGTTGAGGTTCAGATGCATGGGCGGGCCCTCGGTGGCGGTGTGGGCCTAGCGCGCGATCCAGCGCAGCGCGAAGGCGGCGATGAGGCAGGCCCAGGCAAGCAGCGGAAAGATCCGCCACAGCCGGCGCCAGCGGTTGAGCACGGCATCTTCCAGCGCCGGCAAGACCGGCGAGCGCAGCGCGTTCTGCAGGCGGATCCAGCGCAGCGGCGTGCTCACCGTTAGGCCGCGCTCGTCCTGCGCAATGATCTTCCACTGATCCGGATGCGCCTCGCGCAGGCGCCTCGCCACCTGCGACAGCGCCACGTAGTGCAAGAGAAAGCAGGCCACGCCAGCGAGCAGCAGGCCGAGATAGAGCATTCCCAACGGCATTACTTGGTACTCCCGATCCAGTGCGTCGGCAGCGCCGTACTCAGCGTCTTGAGCAGGCCGTCACCCTTGGGCGCTTCGCCGCAGATCGCCTGGTCCACCGCGGTCTTGTAGCTGTCGTTCATCAGGCCGACCCACACCGTGCCGTCCGGCCCGTGCGGAATCTTGAAGCTGCCCTTGGAGGTCATGTTCACCGGCGCCTCGGCGGAGAACGCCGCGGGCGACTGCTCCCAGTAGGTATCGCCCGATTGCTGGTCGGCGGAGGAGTAGATCACCAGGTAGCGTGCCTTGGGGTTGTCGATGGTCGCGCTGCCGAACGCGCCGGTGCTTGACTTGCTCCAGCCCATGTATTCGCACAACGGGATGTCCTTGCCGTCGATCGGCTGGAACGCCTCGTCCAGCACCACGGTAGTGGGCGCGAACAGGTAGCTGGAGTGCAGCCAGCGGCCGTTCAACTCCGACTTCACAGCGATGCGGTACGGCAGCTTCACGTCGCTCGGCAGCTTGAACGCGAGGAAGTGGCTGCGCACGCCGTTGAGGTTGGCCACCGGGCTGTTCGGACCGAGCTCGAACTTCTTCGGACGCCACGGCAGCAGGCTGCCGTAGGAAAAGTCGGCGAAACTGGTGCAGCAGGGCGTCGCGTCCTGCAGGCGCTGCTTGGCCAGTTTCAGCGCATCGCCGGTGTCGGCGGGCGGGCGCAGGTTCGGTGGCACGAACACCTTGGCGCTGTGGCATGCGCCGAGCAACAGGCACAGTGCCAGCGCGATCAGGAGGGCGGGGAGTCTGGGTAGCGTTCGCATGGCGTGATCGATCAGAACTCGGCCGAGCCGGCCGCGCGGGGATAGGGGATGGCGTCGCGGATGTTGGACAGTCCGCACACGTACACCAGCAGGCGTTCGAAGCCCAGGCCGAAGCCCGCATGCGGCACGGTGCCGTAACGGCGCAGGTCGCGGTACCAGCCGTAGGACGCCTTGTCGAGGCCGAACTTGGCCATGCGCGCGTCGAGGTAATCGAGCCGCTCTTCGCGCTGGCTGCCGCCGATGATCTCGCCGATGCCCGGCGCCAGCACATCCATCGCCGCCACGGTTTTCTCGTCGTCGTTCAGGCGCATGTAGAAGGCCTTGATCGCTTCCGGGTAGTTCATGACGACCACGGGACGGCCGATATGTTTCTCGGCGAGATAGCGCTCGTGCTCGGTCTGCAGGTCCACGCCCCAGGCGACCGGGTATTCGAACTTCTGCCCGGACTTCTTCAGGATCTCGATGGCGTCGGTGTAGTCGATGCGCTCGAACGGCTGGGCGATGAACTGCTCCAGCTTGGTGATCGCGTCGGGCTGCACGCGCTCGGCGAAGAACGCCATGTCGTCGGCACGCTCGTCCAGCACGGCCTTGAAGATCGCCTTGAGGAAGGCCTCGGCGCAGTCGGCGTCGGCGGCTAGATCCGCGAAGGCGATCTCCGGCTCCACCATCCAGAACTCGGCCAGGTGGCGCGGCGTGTTGGAGTTTTCGGCACGGAAGGTCGGGCCGAAGGTGTACACCTTGCTCATCGCCAGGCAGTACGCCTCGACGTTGAGCTGGCCGGACACGGTGAGGAACGCCTCGCGGCCGAAGAAATCCTTGCGGAAATCGATCTTGCCGTCCGGTAGGCGCGGCAGGTTGGCCAGGTCCAGCGTGGACAGCCGGAACATGTCGCCCGCGCCCTCGGCGTCCGAGGCGGTGATGATCGGCGTGTTGACCCAGAAGAAGCCCTGTTCGGTGAGGTGGCGGTGGATCGCCGTCATCATCGTGTGGCGCACGCGGGTGACCGCGCCGAACAGGTTGGTGCGCGGGCGCAGGTGGGCCACCTCGCGCAGGAATTCCATCGAGTGCTGCTTGGGCTGGATCGGATAGGTTTCCGGATCGTCCACCAGGCCGGTGACGATCACTTCCTCGGCCTGCACCTCGAACGTCTGGCCCTTGCCCTGCGAGGGCACCAGGGTGCCAGTGACGATCACGCCGGCGCCAGCGGTGAGGTGTTTCACTTCGCTGTCGTAGTTGGCCACGGTGGCGGGCACGACCGCCTGGATCGGATCGAAGCAGGAGCCGTCGCTGACGTTGACGAACGAGAGCCCAGCCTTCGAGTCACGCCGCGTGCGCACCCAGCCGCGCACCGTCACCCGGCTGCCGGCCTCCAGCGCGCCTGAAAGAGCCTGCTTCACGCTGCACACCGTTGCGCTGACCAACGCCATGGATTGAAACTCCTGCTTGTGCGCCGCATCTGGGCACATGAATGAGGGAAAGGGCGGCGGCGACCACGCCGACCGAGGCCGGAAGCCGGCCAAACCCGCATGATAATGTAGGTTTCCGGGCCCCCGCGAGCCTGCCCCGCCGATACGACACCAATTGCACGCCATGACCATCTCGATCACTCCCGCCGCCAGCCAGCGCATGCGCCAGTTCCTTGCGCAGACCCCGACCGCGCGCGGCGTGCGCTTTGGCGTCAAGCGCACCGGCTGCTCCGGTTTCGCCTACGTGGTGGACCTCGCCAGCGAGCTGGTGGCCGACGACCAGCTGCTCGACATCGACGGCGTGCCGGTCGTGGTCGACGCCAAGAGCCTGCCGCTGGTCGACGGCACGGTCATCGACTTCCAGCGCCAGGGACTCAACGCCAGCTTCGTCTTCCACAACCCCAACGCCACCGGCGAGTGCGGTTGCGGCGAGAGTTTCACGGTCAGCTGAGCTTCCCCGCGGGGCCTTTCCCCGCCGCAAATCAAATGCTTGCGCCTAGTTGCGGCCCCACCGTACAATTCCGCTTCTGTCTGCGCCCGATCGGGCCGGACGGAACCTTGCCTCACCGCGCCGACGGGAGGCTGTTAGGCCCGCAAGGGCCGCATCCACAAGGAGTCAAACCCAATGACCCTGCGTCATTACGAAGTTGTGTTCCTGGTCCATCCCGACCAGAGCGAGCAGGTCCCCGCGATGCTCGAGCGCTACAAGGCGCTGATCGAGACCGACGGCGGCAAGATCCACCGCCTGGAAGACTGGGGCCGCCGTCAGCTGGCCTACCCGATCGTCAACCTGGCCAAGGCCCACTACGTGATGCTCAACATCGAGGTCACGCAGAACGCCCTGAACGAGCTGGAGTCGGGCTTCCGCTTCAACGACGCAGTGCTGCGCCACCTGTGCATCCGTCGCGATGAGGCCGACACCGAGCCGTCCTTCATCCTGAAGTCGAAGGAAAAGGACGACGCCAAGGGTTCGCGCCGTCGTGACGACGACGCCGAGGGTGATGACCGCCGCGGCAGCCGCGACAACGATCGCGACAGCGACGACTGATTCGAAGGAGCACAGCCATGTCCAAATTCTTCCGCCGCCGCAAGTTCTGCCGCTTCACGGCCGAAAACGTCAAAGAGATCGACTACAAGGATCTCAATACCCTGCGCCAGTACGTGACCGAGAACGGCAAGATCGTTCCCAGCCGCATCACCGGCACCAAGGCCCGCTACCAGCGTCAGCTGGCGACCGCGATCAAGCGCGCGCGCTTCCTGGCCCTGCTGCCGTACACCGACAACCACGACGTCTGATCGTGGCGCGTGGCCGCTCCTCTCGGGGCGGCCGCGCGAGCAACCCCTTCGGACAACCGTCCACGGCTGCGCCGGGCCACACCGGTGCTAACGAAAAGGAACGACCATGGAACTGATTCTTCTCGAGAAAGTGCGCAACCTCGGCAACCTTGGCGACAAGGTCAACGTGAAGCCGGGTTACGGCCGCAACTACCTGCTGCCGCAGGGCAAGGCCGTGCGCGTCAATGCCGCCAACCTCGAAGCCTTCGAGAAGCGCCGCGCCGAGTACGAGGCCAAGGCCAACACGCTGCTGGCCGACGCCGAGTCCCGCAAAGCCCAGCTGGCCGATGCGTCGGTGACGATCGCCGCGCACGCCAGCCCGGAAGGCAAGCTGTACGGCTCGGTCGGCCCGCGCGATATCGCCGAGGCCTTCGAGGCCACTGGCAAGACCATCCACAAGGGTGAGGTGATCCAGGGCGAAGGCCCGATCCGCCACACCGGCGAGTTCGACGTGGTGATCAGCCTGCACGCCGACGTCCAGACCACCGTCAAGGTGATCGTGATCGGCGAGAAGTAAGTCCCCGCCTCGCGCTGGACTCCAGACGGGCGCCGCAAGGCGCCCGTTTGCTTTGTGGCGTCGCCGGCGATCGGCGTGACTTGTCCACGCCAAACCACAGCTTATCCACAGAGTTGTTGTCTCGTGCCCTGCGATGGCCGCGCGTATCCTTGGGCGCGTGTGCGCACGGCCGCGCCGCCCATCCTGCGAGTATCCCGATGTCCTTCGTGCCCGATCGCAAATCCACCGGATCCAGTGTGGAGTCGCTGCGCGTGCCGCCGCACTCCATCGACGCCGAGCAGGCCGTGCTGGGTGGCCTGATGCTGGCCCCCGACGCGCTGGACAAGGTGGCTGACCGGCTCTCCGAGGGCGATTTCTATCGCAAGGATCACCGCCTGATCTGGCGCGCGATCACCGAGCTGGCGAACAAGGGCATGCCCTGCGATGCGGTGACGCTCGGCGACTGGTTCGAGGCCAACGGCTTGGCCGAGATGGTCGGTGGTGCCAGCTACCTGGCCGAGCTGGCCAACACCACGCCGAGTGCGGCCAACATCGCCGCCTATGGCGACATCGTGCGCGAGAAGTCGATCCTGCGGCAGCTGATCGACGCCGGCGTGTCGATCAGCGAGGACGGCTACCGGCCCGAGGGCAAGGGCGTGCAGGAGGTGCTGGAAAGCGCCGAGCAGCGCGTGTTCAAGATCGCCGAGTCCGGCACCCGCGGCAAGAAGGATTCGGTGTCGATGCGCGAGGCGGTGAAGGACGCCTTCCGCCTGCTGCACGAGCGTTACCAGAACAAGGGCCAGCTCACCGGCATCTCCACCGGCTTCAACGACCTGGACGAGCTCACCTCGGGTCTGCAGCCGTCGGACCTGATCATCGTCGCGGCGCGCCCCTCGATGGGCAAGACCGCATTCTCGGTGAACATCGCCGAGGCGGCCGCGCTGCGCGGCAAGAAGGCGGTGGCGATCTTCTCGATGGAAATGTCCGCCTCGCAGCTGGCGCTGCGACTGATCTCCTCGATCGGCCGCATCCATGCCCAGCATCTGCGCAACGGCGACCTGGCCGAGGAGGACTGGCCGCGCGTCACCAACGCCATCGCGATCCTGTCCGAGGCGAAGATCTTCATCGACGACACGCCCGGCCTGTCGCCGGTGGAACTGCGTTCGCGCGCGCGTCGCCTGCACCGCGAGCACGGCGGGCTGGGCCTGATCGTGATCGACTACCTGCAGCTGATGCAGGTGCCCGGGAACAAGGAGAACCGCGCCACCGAGATTTCAGAAATCTCGCGTTCACTCAAGGGCCTCGCCAAGGAGTTGAACGTGCCGGTGATCGCCCTGTCCCAGTTGAACCGCTCGCTGGAGCAGCGCGCGGACAAGCGTCCGATGATGTCCGACCTGCGCGAGTCGGGCGCCATCGAGCAGGACGCCGACGTGATCATGTTCATCTACCGCGACGAGTACTACAACAAAGAATCGCCGGACAAAGGCCTGGCCGAGATCATCATCGGCAAGCAGCGTAACGGCCCCACCGACACGGTGAAGCTGACCTTCCTCGGCCATTACACCAAGTTCGAGAACTACGCGCCGGACTCGTTCGTCGGGGCGTTCGATTGACGGCAGGCCAGCAATCATCGGGTGTCTGGGTGGGGGCGCGCCGTCATGTCCCACGCTCTCTCTTCCCCGAGCCCGGCCCGGGGGAGAGGGTTGGGGTGAGGGGGAGGCCGTTGCTCTGTTCTTCTGACATTCCGCTCCCGATGTCTGCATACGTGCCTGCATGAGCCGCACCACCGTTGCCACCATCCACCTGGGCGCCCTGCGCCACAACCTCGCGCTGATCCAGCGCACGGCCGCGCCGGCGCGTGTCATGGCCGTGGTCAAGGCCGATGCCTACGGTCATGGACTTGAGCGGGTGGCGCGCGCGCTGGACGAACAGGCCGAAGCCTTTGCGGTGGCGGCGCTGGGTGACGGCCTGCGCCTGCGTGCGGCTGGCCACCGTCAGCGCATCGCCGTGCTGTCCGGTCCCGACCAGCCGGGCGACATCGCCGAGATGCAGCGGCTCGGGCTGGAGGCGGCGATCCACCACGAAACCCAGCTCGCTTGGCTGGCCGAGGCCTCGCCGCGCCGCGGCCGGCTGCGGGTATGGATCAAGATCGACAGCGGCATGCACCGGCTGGGCTTCGCGCCCGAGCAGGTGGCGGCGGTGCATGCGCGGCTGGCGGCAATGTCGGGCGTCGATCCGCAGATTGGCCTGCTGACCCATTTCGCCGAGTCGGAAGTGTTCGACGGCGCGGTGACGCGGGCGCAGATCGAGCGCTTCAACGAGGTAACTGCCGGGCTCGACGGGCCGCGCTCGCTGGCCAACTCGGCCGCCGTGTTGGGCTGGCCGCAGGCGCGCGCCGACTGGGTGCGCACCGGCGGTTTGCTGTACGGCCTCTCGGTGGTCGACGGCAAAAGCGGCAGCGATTTCGGTTTTCGCCCGGCGATGACGCTGTCCACCCGTCTCATCGCGATCAACCGCATCCGCGCCGGCGAGCGCATCGGCTACAACGGCACATGGACCTGCCCCGAGGACATGCCGGTGGGCGTGGCGGCCATCGGCTACGGCGACGGCTACCCGCGCAGCGCGGTGGCGGGCACGCCAGTGCTGGTGAACGATCGGCGCGTCCCGCTGATCGGCCGTGTCTCGATGGACCTGATCACGCTGGACCTGCGCGACGCGCCGGCCGCGAAAGTGGGCGACCGCGTGACCCTGTGGGGGGCGCAGCTGCCGGTGGAGGTTGTTGCGGCGCAGGCCGGCACCATCAGCTACGACCTGACCTGCGGCATGACCCGGCGCGTGCTGTTCGTCGAGGACGAGGGTTGAGCCGGCGGCACTGAAAGCGGTTTGCCGGCAATCGCGCGCGCGAGGAGCATTCCTGTTGGATCGTCGGGAAGTCGGCGGACGGAGCGGAGTTTCCGATGGATGCTGCTGTGTCTGTCGTCCGGATCGTCCATCCCACACCGCCGTCATTCCCGCGAAAGCGGGAATCCAATTTGGCTCCGATGCAAAGTCAACGTGGATTCCCGCTTTCGCGGGAATGACGGCGGAGAATGTTCTCGCGCGCTGGGAAAACGGATGCCATGACTGCGCGGGTCAGTCAGGGCGATTGCTCCTACAGCTGAACACCGTGGAATCTCTGGAAAGCCTACCGTCCGACGTCTCGCGACACGCGACGCGCACCCGCTAAGCTGCGCCCTCGTTCAATCATCTCGCCGGAACACGCATGGCCAAGGCCAAGACCGCCTACGTCTGCACCGATTGCGGTGCCGAGCATTCCAAGTGGCAAGGCCAGTGTGTCGAGTGCGGGGTGTGGAATACGCTCTCGGAAATCGTGCTGCAGCCGGCGGCCAAGTCGGTCGCGGCGCAGCGCAGCGTCGGCTACGCCGGCAAGGCGGCCGGGTCGCCGCTGGTGACGCCGCTGACGGCCGTGGCGCTGACCACCGAAGCGCGCAGCTTCACCGGTATCGGCGAGCTGGATCGCGTGCTCGGCGGCGGACTGGTGGACGGTTCGGTGGTGCTGATCGGTGGCGATCCGGGCATCGGCAAATCCACGCTGCTGCTGCAGATGCTAGGCACGCTGGGCGCGCAACTGCCCAGCGTGTACGTCACGGGCGAAGAGTCGCTGGCCCAGGTCGCCGCCCGCGCGCAACGGCTGGACCTGCCGTTGGCGCCGCTGCACGGGCTGGCCGAAACGTGCATCGAGCGCATTCTGGAGCAGGTCTCGGCCAGTCGTCCGCGTGTGCTGGTGATCGATTCGATCCAGACCATCTGGACCGAGCTGCTCACCGCTGCGCCGGGCTCGGTGAGCCAGGTGCGCGAATCGGCCGCCAAGCTCACCCGCTTCGCCAAGGAAACCGGTACCTCGGTATTCCTGGTCGGCCACGTCACCAAGGAGGGCGGCATCGCCGGTCCGCGCGTGCTCGAGCACATGGTCGACGCGGTGCTGTATTTCGAGGGCGAGTCGGGCAGCCGATTCCGTGTGCTTCGCGCGTTCAAGAACCGCTTCGGCGCGGTGAACGAACTGGGCGTGTTCGCGATGAGCGAAAAGGGCCTGCGCGAAGTGCCCAATCCCTCAGCGATCTTCCTGTCCACCCATGCCGGGCCCACCTCGGGCAGCGCCGTAATGGTGACGCGCGAAGGCACGCGGCCGCTGCTGGTGGAGGTGCAGGCGCTTGTCGACCAGAGCTCGCTGGGCAATCCGCGCCGCGTGGCCCTGGGTCTGGAGCAGAACCGGCTGGCAATGCTGCTGGCGGTGCTGCACCGGCACGGAGGGGTGGCTGCCTACGATCAGGACGTGTTCGTCAACGTGGTCGGCGGCATCCGCGTGCAGGAGACCGCCGCCGACCTGCCCGTGCTGCTGGCGGTGCTGTCGTCGCTGCGCGACCGGCCGCTGCCGGACAAGACCATCGCCTTCGGCGAGGTCGGCCTGTCCGGCGAAATCCGCCCGGTGCCCAATGGCGAGGAGCGCCTGAAGGAGGCTGCGCACCACGGCTTTCGCCGCGCGATCGTGCCCAGGGCCAATGCGCCGAAGAAGGGCAAGGTGGGCGAGATGGAAGTTGTCGCGGTGGAGCGCCTGGCTGAGGCCATCGACGCGTGCCGTTGAGGGCGTAGGCGCTCACCCTGTGCGCGACCGCTCCGTGTCGATGCATCACGCGATCGCGCACCAAGGTGCGCTCCTACAGGGAAAACACCACCGTCTTGCGGCCATCGATCAGCACGCGGTCGTCCAGCACCAGCCGCAGCGTGCGGGCGAGCACGCGCCGCTCGATGTCGCGACCGATGCGGATCATGTCCTCCGGCGTGTCGCTGTGACTGACGCGCTCGATGTCCTGCTCGATGATCGGGCCTTCGTCCAGATCTGCCGTGACGAAGTGCGCGGTGGCGCCGATCAGCTTGACCCCGCGCCGGTATGCCTGGTGGTACGGCCGTGCGCCCTTGAAGCCGGGCAGGAACGAATGGTGGATGTTGATGCAGCGCCCGGCCAGCTTGCCGGCCAGTTCGTCGGACAGCACCTGCATGTAGCGGGCGAGCACCACCAGTTCGGCGCGGGACTGCTCGATCACCGCCCAGACCTGCGCTTCCTGCGCGGCCTTGTCGGCGCGATCCACGGGCAGATAGTGGAAGGCGATGCCGTCCAGATCCAGGTGGCGATACGTCGCGCGCGGGTGGTTGGCGACGATGCCAACGATGTCCATCGGCAGCTCGCCGATGCGCCAGCGGTAGAGCAGATCGGCCAGGCAATGATCGAATTTGGACACCATCAGCAGCACGCGGCGACGTTGCTCGCGCGGGCGCAGCGTCCAGCGCATGTCAAAGCGCTGCGCCACCATGCGGAAGCTGGCGCACAGGCCCTCCGCCGCCACCTCGGGCTGGCACGGATGGAACACCAGTCGCATGAAGAACTGCCCGGTCTGCGCGTCGCCGAACTGCTGCGCTTCGAGGATGTTGCTGCCCTGGGCGGCGAGATGGCTGGAGACGGCGCCGACGATGCCGGGCCGGTCAGGGCAGGACAGGGTGAGGACGAACTGCGCTGCGTCCCCACTCATGTCACAGGCCCCGGTGCAACACCAGTTCCAGCACCGCCTTGGTGCCGAAGAACGCCAGCACCAGCAGCACCATGCCCGACAAGGTGAGGTTCACCGCGCGGCGCCCACGCCAGCCGTGTTTCCAGCGGCCGTAGAGCAGGGCGCCGAAGATCAGCCAGGCGATGATCGACAGCACCGTCTTGTGCACCAGGTGCTGGCCGAACAGGTTGTCGACAAACAGCGCGCCGGTGACCAGGGTGAGCGTGAGCAGGGCGAAGCCGGCGCCGATCAGCTGGAACAGCAGGTTTTCGGTAAGTGTCAGCGGCGGCAGGGCGCGCAGCCAGGGGCCGAACTGGCGGTGGCGCAGGCCGCGCTCCTGCACTGCCAGGCCGATCGCCATCACGGCCGCGATCGACAGCACGCTGAAGGCGAGTAGGGCCACGGTGACGTGCAACTTGATCTGCCAGTCCATCGGTTGCGGCAGTGTGGGCGGAGCGAGAAAGCCATCGGCGGCGACCAGCAGCGCCGCCAGCGGGAACACGATGACTCCGAGCGCCGCCACCGGACGCGACAGGTTCACCAGCAAGGTCAGCGCCGAAACCACGCAGGCGGTCAGTGACAGCGCGGCGAAGAAGTGCAGATCCAGCGCGCCGCGATGCATGCCCAGCAGGATCGCCGCATGCAGCAGCACGGCGAGGGCGCCCAGGGCCAGCGGCCAGCGCTGCGTGGGCCGGTTGTCCCCGAGCAGCGGCCAGGCCAGCGCACCGGCGGCGGCAAGGTAGAAGACGATGGCGAGGGAGCTGAGGGCAGGAAGCATCATGGCCCGGCAGTGTCGCACAGCGCCTGGCGCCGGTGCAGGTGGGCAGTTCGCCGGTAGCAGGCCTCGCCCGCTATAATCGGCGACTTTCCGCGCCACGGTTTTCACCCATGTTCGAGTCGCTCAGCCAACGCCTCTCCGCCACCGTCAACCGCCTGCGCGGCCGCGGCCGGCTGACCGAGGAAAACATCCGCGAGTCGCTGCGCGAGGTGCGCATCGCCCTGCTCGAGGCGGACGTGGCGCTGCCGGTGGTGCAGGCGCTGATCGAGCGGGTGAAGGTGCGCGCGGTCGGCCAGGAAGTGCTCAAGAGCCTGTCGCCGGGCCAGGCGCTGGTGAAGGTGGTCAGCGACGAGCTGACCGCAGTGATGGGCACGGTCAACACCGAGCTCAACCTCGCCCAGACGCCGCCAGCGGTGGTGCTGATGGCGGGCCTGCAGGGCGCGGGCAAGACCACTACGGTGGGCAAGCTGGCGCGCTTCCTCGTCGAGCGCAAGAAGAAGCGCGTGATGGTGGTCAGCTGCGACGTCTACCGCCCCGCGGCCATTGAGCAGCTGCGCACGCTGGCCGGGCAGGTCGGGGTGAGCTTCTTCCCCTCCGAGGCCGGCCAGAATCCGATCGACATCGCCAAGGCGGCGATCGCGGCCGCGCGGCGCGAGGTCATCGATGTGCTGCTGGTCGATACCGCTGGTCGCCTCAGCGTCGACCAGGCGATGATGGACGAGATCAAGGCGCTGCACGCCGCGATCACGCCGGTCGAGACGCTGTTCGTGGTCGACGCGATGACCGGCCAGGACGCTGCCAACACCGCCAAGGTGTTTGCCGAGGCGCTGCCGCTGACCGGCGTGGTGCTGACCAAGACCGACGGCGACGCCCGTGGCGGTGCCGCGCTGTCGGTGCGCTACGTCACCGGTCGGCCGATCAAGTTCCTGGGCGCCGGCGAGAAGCTCGACGCGCTCGAGCCGTTCCATCCGGACCGCGTCGCCCAGCGCATCCTGGGCATGGGCGACGTGCTGTCGCTGGTCGAGGAGGTCGAGCGCAAGGTCGACCAGGACAAGGCGCAGAAGCTCGCCACCAAGGTGATGAAGGGCAAGCGCTTCGACCTGAACGACATGCGCGACCAGCTCGAGCAGATGAACAACATGGGTGGCCTGGCCGGGCTGATGGACAAGCTGCCGGGGATGTCCAGCGTGCCCGATAGCGTCAAGTCCAAGGTCAACGACAACGAGCTCAAGCGCATGGTCGCGATCATCGGTTCGATGACCAAGAAGGAGCGCCGTCACCCGGATCTGCTCAACGGCTCGCGTCGCGCCCGCGTGGCCCGCGGCTCGGGCACCCAGCCGGCCGACGTCAACCGCTTGCTCAAGCAGTACATGCAGATGGAAAAGATGATGTCCAAGCTGGCCAAGGGCGGCACCAAAGGCCTGATGCGGCAGATGCGCGGCGCGATGAAAGGCATGGGTGGCATGGGCGGCGGCATGCCGCCGATGCGCTGATCGATCCGGGTATCCCGCGGTCGTCGACCCCGCGCCTTTGCTCCCCTGCAGGGCGAACGTCATCCCCGCGAACGCGGGGACCCATTTTGACTTTGGCCCCGAGAGCACAGTGGGTCCCCGCTTGCGCGGGGATGACGTTCGCTTCGTAGCGACCTTACCCAGCTGTACGGGTGATAGGAGCGGACAGGCCGCCTTAGCTGCCCAAGGGCTTCCCTTTTACCGAAAATCCACTAAAATGCCGCGTTTACCGCGCACGGTCTCGTGCGTGCGGCCGGCGATTCCGGCAACTCTGGAGCTTTTACTATGGTCAAGATTCGTCTTTCGCGCGGTGGCGCCAAGGGCCGTCCGTTCTACCACGTCGTCGTGACCGACCAGCGCAATAAGCGCGACGGTCGCAACATCGAGAACGTGGGCTTCTACAACCCGGTCGCGGCGGGCAAGGACAAGCGCCTTGAGCTCAACGTCGAGCGCGTCAAGGAGTGGGTGGGCAAGGGTGCGCAGCTGACCGACAAGGTCGCCGCTCTCGTGAAGGAAGCCGGCAAGCAGCAGGCTGCCTGAGCATGACGGCAGCCGGTCGGCGCGTCTTGATGGGACGCATCGTCGGGCTGTATGGCGTGCAGGGCTGGCTCAAGATCGAATCCTGGTCAGAGCCCCGCACGCGCATCTTCGATTACCAGCCCTGGCAGCTCTCCGTGGCGCCGGGCGAGGTGGTCGAAGTGGCGGGCATCAAGGGCCGTCCGCAGGGCAAGGGGCTGATTTGCTTCCTGCCCGGAGTGGATACCCGCGAGAAGGCCGCGGCACTGGTGGGGCAGGACATCTATGTTGCCCGCGAGCTGCTGCCGCCGCCCGGCCAGGATGAGTATTACTGGGTCGACCTTGAAGGGCTTGAGGTCGTCACCACGGAAGGCGTGGCGTTGGGACGGGTCAGTCACCTGTTCGCCACCGGCGCCAACGACGTGGTGGTGGTGCGGGACGGCGAGCGCGAGCGGCTGATCCCCTTCATCCAGGGTAATTACGTGCGTTCGGTGGATCTGTCGGCCGGGCGCATGGTGGTGGACTGGGATCCCGAATTCTGAGCCCCATTGTTGCTCGGGAGTGGAGGGTCTGATGCGCATCGATGTCGTCACGCTGTTTCCCGACTTCATGCGTCAGTGCGCCGCCGTCGGCGTGGTGGGGCGCGCTCAACAGCGCGAACTGCTGCAGGTGGAAGCCTGGAATCCGCGGGATTACGCCACCGACAACTACCGCACCGTGGACGGCCGCACCTGCGGTGGCGGGCCCGGGATGGTGATGCTGATCGAGCCTCTGCGCGCGGCCCTCCAGGCGATGCGCGAGGCGGCACCGGAGCCGGTGCATGTGATTTACCTCAGTCCGCAGGGAGCGCGGCTGACGCAGGGCCGGGTGGAATCGCTGGCAAAGCTGCCGCGGATCGCCCTGCTGTGTGGACGTTATGAAGGTGTGGACGAGCGTCTGCTGGCGCGCGAGGTCGACGAGGAGCTTTCCATCGGCGACTATGTGCTGTCCGGCGGTGAGCTTGGCGCCGCGGTGATCATCGATGCCGTGGGCCGCTTGCAGGACGGTGCGTTGAACGACGCGCAGTCGGCGCAGCAGGATTCGTTTTCGGACGGCCTGCTGGATTGCCCGCACTACACGAAGCCGGTGCACGATGCACTGGGTGACGTGCCGGCGGTGTTGCTGTCCGGTGACCACGCGGCGATCCGCCGCTGGCGCCTGAAGCAGTCGCTGGGACGAACCTGGCTGCGCCGTCCCGACTTGCTGGCGCGACGGACCCTGGATGCAGAGTCTGCTGCGCTGCTGGATGAATTCCGCCGCGAATATCTGCGGCACAACGATGCGGCCAACGCGTGACCGCAGTTATTGCATTTGACACAGGTGTTGCCATGAACAAGATCATCGAACAGTTCGAATCCGAGCAGATCACCCGCCAGCTGCCGGACTTCGGCCCCGGCGACACCGTGGTGGTCAACGTCAAGGTGAAGGAAGGCAATCGCGAGCGCCTGCAGGCGTTCGAGGGCGTCGTCATCGCCAAGCGCAACCGCGGCCTGCATTCGGCCTTTACCGTGCGCAAGATCTCGCACGGCACCGGCGTGGAGCGCGTGTTCCAGGCGCACAGCCCGACGATCGAGTCGGTCAGCGTGAAGCGCAAGGGCAAGGTGCGCGGCGCGAAGCTGTACTACCTGCGCAACCTCGAGGGCAAGGCCGCGCGCATCAAGGAAGACATCGCTGCCGCTGCCGCCGCGAAGGCTGCCGCCAAGGTCGCTGCCGCCGAGTAATCCGCCCCGCAGGGCAGGAAAAAAGCCGCGAAGGGCGACCTTCGCGGCTTTTTGTTGGGCGTCTTTCGAGGATTGACGATCGGCGATTGACGCCGGACGGCGTCAGTTGACCAGCCGCTGTGGCTCCTGCAGGAAGTTACCCTGCACGAAATCCACGCCGCATGCGAACAGCAGTGAGGTGCTGCTGGCGTCCTCCACCCATTCGGCGACGGTGACGCGGTTCATCTCGCGCGCTTGGTGGCAGATCTCGGCGATCTTCTTCTGGTTTTCCGGGTGCTGCGGCAGTTGCGCCATGTAGGAGCGGTCGATCTTGAGGTAGTCCGCGTCCACGTGGTTGAGCAGTTGGAACGAGTTGAGGCCCGAGCCGAACTGTTCCAGCGCGAAGCGGCCGCCGAACTTCTTCCAGCCGGTGACGAATTCCTGCGCGGGACGCAGCAGGGTCACCACCTTGCTCTCGGTCATTTCCAGCACGATCTGGCCGTTCTTGAGCCCGGCCTTGCGGATCTGCTCGCCCAGCCAGGGCAGCAGCGTGGCGTCCTGGATCGAGTCGGTGGTGAGCTTGACGAAGAAGGTGGTGTGGATGCCCTGGCCATCGCGCGCACGCAGGATCTCGATCGCCTTGTTCAGCACCCAGCGGTCGATCGCTACGCTCAGACCGTGCTGCTCGGCGATTGGCATGAAGAAGCCCGGCAATACCTCACCCTGCGGGCCATTCATGCGCAGCAGGATTTCCGAGTACTCGCCCTCGGCGTCCTGCAGGCTGATGGTGTGCTGGTGATAGAGCACGAAGCCGTCGTTGGCCAACGCCTGCTGCAGCAACTGCAGCCAGTAGCGTTCGCGCTCGGCGTCGGCCTTCTCGCGCGCCGCCGGGTCATGCACTTCGACGCGCCCCCCACCCTGGCTGAGCACATTTCGCAGCGCCTGGCTGGCCTGGTTGAGTAGCAGTTCCGCGTTGGCGTTCTTCTCGCCGAGCAGGCTGCCGCCGACGCTGATCGACACCGTGATGGACTGGTTGCCCAGGTCGAAGATCTCCCCGGCGATGCGCTGCTGCAAGCCGGCGATCCAGGCCTTCACCGCCTCGTCGTTACGCTCACGCAGCACCACGCCGAGCGTGTGCTCGGCCAGCAGGCCGGCTACGTCGTCCTCGCCCAGCTCGCCGCTGACCCGGTTGGCGAAGGCGGCCAGCAGTTCGTCAGCCTTGCCCATGCCCACGCTGTCGATCAGTCCGTTCCAGTTGTCCGGTTCCACCAGCAGCAGGCTCTGGCCCTTGGTGCCCTTGGCCGCGGCGGTGACCGCATCGTCGATGAACTCTAGCGTGCGGGCACGGTTGTACAGGCCGGTGACCGGATCGCGCTGCAGTTGCTCGACCAGCTGCGGGTCGACCTGCTGGCGGCGGAACACGATCTGCAGGCAGGGCTCACCCTCGAAGGTGGCGTGCGCGAACTCCACGGTGGCCGGGAAGCTGCTGCCGTCGGAGCGGCGCGCCTGCAGCTCGATGTGCTGCGCCGCCTTTTCGTTGCGGGCGTGGCTGCGCAGCAGGTTCTTGAACTCTTCGGCGTCGCTGCTGCTGATGAGGTCGAGCACCGGCAGGCACAGCAGGTCGTCGAAATCCTCGTAGCCGAAGGTGTCCAGATAGGCCTTATTGGCGCGCACGTGCATGCCGTCGTGAACGAAGGCGATCGGATCGGTGGACGAATCCAGCAGAGCGTCGGCGCGGCGTTCGGACTCCCGCAGGGCGGCCTCGAGCAGGCGCACCTGACGGCGCGTCTGCAGCGCCTCGTGTTCGCGCTGCAGCACCGTGAGCAGCTGCTTGGGCTGGCTGCGGATGGCGATGCCGCGTACGCCGGCATTGAACATGTCGGCCACAACCTGGTTATCCATCTGTGCGACCAGGGCAACCAGCGAGAAGTCCCGGCCGTGCGCCTCGATCTGCTGGGCCACATCGCGCAGCGGCAGCTTCGCCGGCACTGGGTCGTACAGCACGATGTCCGGCGCCAGCTCGTCCAGGGCCGCCTGGATTTCCTCCGTGCTGGTCGCCCGCGCCGGCCGCACCGCAATGCCGCCGTTGCGCAACAGGCTGATGATCTGCTCGGCGTCCTCGACCGGGGTCTCGACGAACAGGATCTTGATCACGGAATCTTTTTTCATGGACACATCGAAAGGCTTGTTGAGCCCTGGCCATCGCGTCGACGGTCAGGAGCACCACGGGGCGTAGGCAAGGGTTGTAACGGATTCCTGCACGGGCCGCCACCACGGCGCCGTCCGCGAGCGACGCCGGTCGCGTTCACAACGGACGTTTGGACGTATCGCCGGCCACCTCGCGCACCAGCCGTGGCACCAGGTAGCCGGGCAGACGGGCGCGCATGGCCTCCACCAGGGCCAGCGCCCGATCGTCGTCGACCTCGAAATGGGCGGCGCCCTGCACGCGATCGAGCTGGTGCAGGTAGTACGGCAGCACGCCCGCGGCGAACAGTCGCTCGGAGAGCTCGATCAGGGCGTCTTCCCGATCGTTGATTCCGCGCAGCAGGACGGCTTGGTTGAGCAGTGTCGCGCCCGCCGCGCGCAGGCCGGCGCAGGCGGCATCCACCGCCTCATCGAGTTCGTTGGCGTGGTTGGCATGCAGCACCACCACTTTTTGCAGGGGGAGCGCGGACAGCCAGCCGAGGAAGGTCTCATCAATGCGGTTGGGCAGCACCACCGGCAGCCGCGTGTGGATGCGCAGCCGGGTGACGTGGGGAAGTTCGGCCAGGCCGCGGGTGAGTTCTTCCAGTTTGCTGGTGGCCAGCGCCAGCGGATCGCCACCGGAGAGGATCAGCTCGGTGACGCTGGGGTCGCCGTGCAGATGCGCCAGCGCCTGCCGCCACTGGCCGGCCGCGGCCATCTCCTCGCCGTAGGGGAAGTGCCGGCGAAAACAGTAGCGGCAGTTCACCGCGCAGCTGCCGCTAGCGATCAGCAGGGCGCGGCCTTCGTACTTGTGCAGCAGCCCCTGTGATTCACGCGCGGCGAGATCGCCCACGGCGTCCGTCGAAAAGCCCTTGGCGTCTTCCAGCTCCGCCAGTTGGGGCAGTACCTGCAGCAGCAGGGGATCGCGTGGATCGCCGTGGCGCATGCGTGCCGCGAACCCTCGAGGTACGCGCAGGGCGAAGCCGGCGTCGTCCCTGGGCAGTTGCGGCACCAGTGCATCCAGACCCAGCAACTCCAGCAGCTCGACCGGATCGGTGATGGCCTCGCGCCAGAGCTGGCGCCAGTCCGGAGCGGGCGACAATAGGCGGGCGCTGGGGCTTGCGGTTATCATGGTGAACCCTGGAACGGGCCCAGAAGCCCGGCAAAGCATTCATTTTAGCCGCCCCGCGGGGCGGAATTACCTCTGGAGCAGATAGCGCATGGCGACCCTTGGCCTCAATGACGTCAAAACGGGCAAGAAGATCCTTCACAACGGTGATCCGTGGGTCATTACCGAGGCGGACTTCATCAAGCCGGGCAAGGGCCAGGCGTTCACCCGCATCCGCATTCGCAACCTCAAGGACGGCCGCACCACCGAGCAGACGCTGAAGTCCAGCGATTCCTTCGAGGAAGCCGACGCGGTCGACACCGACATGCAGCTGTCCTTTATCGACGGCATCGGCAACGACCGCGTGTGGAACTTCATGAACATGGAAACGTTCGAGATGTTCCCCGCCTCGCTGGCCGCCATGGGCGATGCCTGGAAGTGGCTCAAGGGCGAGGAGGAGTGCGTGGTCACCCTGTTCAACGGCGGCATCATCGCCGTGCAGCCGCCGAAGTTCGTCGAGCTGAAGATCACCGAAACCGACCCGGGCGTGCGCGGCGACACCTCCGGCGGCGGCGGCAAGCCGGCCACGCTGGAAACCGGTGCCGTGGTGCGCGTGCCGCTGTTCGTCAATCAGGACGAGATCATCAAGGTCGATACCCGCACCGGCGAGTACGACAGCCGCGTCGGCAAGTGACGCAACGGCGCGCGGGCCAAGCCCGCGTATTCGCCGGAGCGTCATCCCGGCGAACGTCGGGGTCCTGAAGCCAGGAAGCCAGGGGGCGGGCGCCGCAAGGTACCGCCCCTTGTCGTATTCGCATCAAACGCGGCGGCCATGATGGCCGCGCGCGTTCCGGACACAATGAGGTGAAGATGAGTTCCATGCCGCCGAAGTCGGTCGATCTGGTCATCGAGGCACGTTGGGTCGTGCCGGTCGAGCCCCACGCCGTGGTGCTGGAGCAGCATGCGGTGGTGGTCGACGCCGACCGCATCGTCGCCCTGCTGCCGATCGCCGAGGCGCGCGTCGCCTACGCGCCGCGCGAGCGGGTGGAACTGGGCGAGCACGCGCTGATCCCCGGCCTGATCAACAGCCACACGCACAACCCGATGACCCTGCTGCGCGGCCTGGCCGACGACCTGCCGCTGATGACCTGGCTGCAGGAGCACATCTGGCCGGCCGAGGCCAAGGTGATCGGGCCGGAGTTCGTGCGCGACGGCGTGGAGCTGGCGGTGGCCGAGATGCTGCGCGGCGGCACCACCTGTGCCAACGAGAACTACTTCTTTCCCGACGCGATCGGCGCCACCTACCGCAAGCTCGGTTTCCGCGCGGTGGTCGGCCTGCCGGTGATCGAGTTCCCGACCGCCTGGGCCAAGACCCAGGACGAATACTTCGAGCGCGCCAGCGAGGTGCACGACAGCTTCCTCGGCGATCCGCTGGTGGGCACCGCGTTTGCGCCGCATGCGCCGTACACGGTGTCCGACGCCAGCTTCGAGCGCATCCGCGTGCTGGCCGACCAGCTCGACATCCCGGTCCACCTGCACCTGCACGAGACTGCGCACGAGGTGGAAGAGGAAAAGAAGAAGAGCGGCCTGCGTCCGTTCCAGCGGCTGCAGAAGCTGGGTCTGGTCAACGATCGGCTGATCGCCGTGCACATGACCCAGGCTACCGACGCGGAAATCGCCGCCTGCGCCGAGGCGGGCGTGTCGGTGGTGCATTGCCCGGAGTCCAACCTCAAGCTGGCGTCGGGCTTTTGCCCGGCGGAGAAGTTCCGTCGGGCCGGCGTCAACCTCGCCGTCGCCACCGACGGCTGTGCGTCCAACAACGATCTGGACATGTTCGGCGAGATGCGCACCGCGGCGATTCTGGCCAAGGCGGTGGCGCAGGATGCGGCCGCGTTCGATGCCGCCTCCGCACTGCGTGCCGGCACGCTCAACGCGGCCCGCGCGATGGGCCTGGAAGACAAGGTCGGCTCGATCGAGGTGGGCAAGCAGGCGGACCTCGCCGCGGTTCGTCTGAGCGACCTGGAAACCCAGCCGCTGTTCCACGTCGCCTCGCAACTGATCTACGCCACCGGCCGCCATCAAGTGACCGACGTGTGGATCGCCGGCCGCCGCAAGCTCGCCGGGCGCCAGCTGGTGGACATGGACGTGGAGGCGATCCTCGCCCGCACGCGGCATTGGCGTGAACGGATTGCCGCGGTATGAACACGCGGCCCCTGTTTCTCGTCATGCTGATGCGCCGCCCAGTGGTGGACCCGGCGGCAGTGGTGGCGCATCGCGCCTTCCTCGACGCCCTGCGTGCCGAGGGCGTGCTGGAGCGTTCCGGTCCCTTCGCCGACAAGAGCGGCGGTGCGTACCTGATCCACGCCGACGACCTCGCTGCGGCGCAGGCGATCGTGGCGCGCGACCCGGCCAGCACCAGCGGCGGCTGGGACATCACCATCCATGAATGGCAGGCGCTCTGAGCGCAGCCCGGGAGTTCCGATCATGCAGACCTCACACGCCAACGTCAGCCCCGAGGAAATTGCCCGCTTCGACAAGCTGGCCGCCCGCTGGTGGGACCCGGACGGCGAGTCGCGCCCGCTGCACGACCTCAATCCGGTGCGTGCGGCGTATGTGGCCGGACGCGTGGCGCTGCAGGGTGCGAAGGTGGCCGACGTCGGCTGCGGCGGCGGCCTGCTCAGCGAGGCGCTGGCACGCGACGGCGCGCGGGTTACCGGCATCGATCTGGGTGAGAAGGTGATCGAGATCGCCAAGCTGCATCTGTACGAGTCGAATCTCGCGGTCGACTACCGCGTGCAGTCCTCCGCCGAGCTGGCAACGGCCGAGCCGGCCAGCTTCGACGCGGTGTGCTGCATGGAGATGATCGAGCACGTGCCCGACCCGGAGGCGCTGGTCAACGACCTGGCGGCGATGCTCAGGCCGGGCGGCCGGCTGTTCATGTCCACCTTGAACCGTACGCCGGCGGCGTTCGGCGCCGCGATTCTGGGCGCGGAGTACCTGATGCGCCTGCTGCCGCGCGGCACGCATCACTACGCGCAGTTCCTCAAGCCATCGGAACTGGCGCGGCTGCTGCGTCACGCCGGGCTGGAGCTGGAAGACGTTTCGGGCCTGGCCTACAACCCGCTCACCCGCAAGGCCTGGTTGAGCCGCCTCACCGCAGTCAACTACGTGCTGTGCGCGCGCAAGCCGGCATGAAGCCGCGGCCCGCCCGCATCGAAGGCGTGCTGTTCGATCTGGACGGCACCCTGCTCGACAGCGCACCGGATCTCTACGCCGCGCTCGTGCGCCAGTGCGCGGAAGAGGGCGTTACCGCGCCGGACTACGCGGTGGTGCGCGAAGTGGTGTCGCGCGGCTCGCGGGCGATCCTGCGGTGTGCGTTTTCCGACCGGGGTGAGTCCGCGATCGAGGCGCTGGTGCCGCGCTATCTCGCCCTGTACGAAGCGCTGCTGGCGCGGGACACGCACGCCTTCGACGGCGTCGAGGCGCTGCTCGCGCAGCTCGAGGCGCGCGGTATCCGCTGGGGCGTGGTCACCAACAAGCCGGGCTTCCTCACCGATGCGCTGCTGGCGCGCCTGGGCTGGGATGCGCGCGCGGCCGCCGTGGTGTCCGGCGACACGCTGGCGGTGAAGAAACCCGATCCGGCGCCGGTGCGGCTCGCCTGCGAGCGCGCCGGCATCGACCCGGCGCACAGCGTGTTCGTGGGAGATGACCGGCGTGATGTGATCGCCGGCGCTGCCGCCGGCCTGTACACCGTGGCCGTGCGCTGGGGCTATCTCGACGGCGGCAACCCGGACGACTGGCAGGCCGACTGCGTGATCGATCATCCGGACGAGCTCAGCGCGTGGTTCCCGGCCGAGGTGTCGGCATGAGCGACACCGGCCACGGCGCGCTGCAGAGCTACGTCGACAAGTGGCTGGCGGTGCAGCCGCAGCAGCGCGTGGCGCTGGCCTTCGTCGATCCGCGCGAGCACGCCGGCCACATCGCGTTGGCGGCGCTGGAACAGGAGCTGCTCGGCGCAGCCTACGGGATCCGCGAGCCGCAGGTCGCTGCGGTGAAGTTGAACTGGTGGGCGGAAGAATTGGCCGGCGCCGCGCACAGCGGCGGCCGTCATCCACTGACCCAGGTGCTGTTCGACGACGAGCGCGCCCACGCAATGCCGGTGGAGCGCTGGCTGGCGCCGGTACGCGCCGCCATCGCCCAGCTGGAAGACGGCACGCCGGCGGATTTCCAGGCGCAACTCGCCGCCGCCCAGCCGCTGCATGGGGCGCTGGCTGAGCTCGAGACGGCATGGTGGTTCGGCCCGCAGGCATCGTCCGAGCGCGCCGCCCGTGTCGCGGTGCTGGCGCATCTGCTGCACGCACTGCGCCGCCTGCATGACGATGCCGAACGCGACCGTCTGCCGCTGCCGATGGCGCGCCTGGCGCGGTTCGAGCTCGCGCGTTCGGCGCTGCGCACGCGCAGCGAGGCGCGCGACCAGGCGATTCGCGCGCAATTGGCCGATCTGGCCGCCGCGTGGCGTGAGGCGGCGCAACGGCCCGGACCGCTGGGCGTGTTCCGCGCGCTGGAGGCGCGTCAGGATGCGCGCCTCGTACGCGCGGCGCTGCGGGCGGACGATCCCCTGCGCGCGCTGCAGCAGGGGCTGGATGACGGCAACTTCGGCAACACGCTGGCCGCCTGGAACGCAGCACGCCGCTGGCGCCGCGCCGCTGCGGGCTGAGATCGCGGTTGCGGCCAGCGGACGCAGCGTTTCCCGCATCCACCTGTTGTGCTGGCAGGCACTGCCCCAAAATAAACGCTTCGACGCGAAACCCTCGCCCGATTGCTTCAGGAACTTCCCATGCACAGCCACGAGAACACCGCCCGCCTGATGCCCGATGTCGCCCACCAGGCGCAGCCGCACCTGGCCGGCGCACTGGACTGGGTCGGCATGGACGGCATCGAAGTGCCCGTGCGTTTTGACGCTGGCGATGGCGACGTGCAGCGTGCCAGCGCCCAGGTCGGCGCCTTCGTCAACCTCACCCGGCCGGACAAGCGCGGCATCCATATGTCGCGGCTGTACCTGCTGGTGGACGAGCACCTGAGCAAGCGCACGCTCGATGCGCCGATGCTCGAGGGCTTGCTGAAGGCCTTCCTGGAGTCGCACAAGGATCTGGCCGATCGCGCACGCATCAGCGTCCGCTTCGACCAGCTGGTGCGCCGCGCGGCCCTGCGCAGCGCCAACAGCGGCTGGCGCGCCTATCCGGTGTCGATCGAAGCGAGCCTGGGTGCAGACGGTTTCCGCATGGAACTGGGCACCGAGGTGGTCTATTCGTCCACCTGTCCGGCTTCCGCGGCACTCTCGCGCCAGCTGATCCAAGAGCAGTTCGCCAGGGATTTCGCCAAAGATGCCGTGCTGGATCGCACCGCCGTACTGGCGTGGCTCGGCAGCGAGCAGGGCATCGTCGCCACGCCCCATGCGCAGCGCAGCGTGGCCCGCCTGCTGGTGCGTTTCGACAGCCAGGCGCCACTGAACCTGATCGGTCTGCTGGACCGTGTCGAGCAGGCACTGGGGACGCCGGTGCAGACCGCGGTGAAGCGCGAGGACGAGCAGGCCTTCGCGCTGGCCAACGGCGGCAACCTGATGTTCTGCGAGGACGCCGCACGACGCATCCAGCGCGCGCTGGATGCCGACGCCACGATCGCCGACTTCCACGTGCGGCTGGAGCATCAGGAGAGCCTGCACCCGCACGACGCCGTGGCCTACGCCAGCAAGGGTGTGCCCGGGGGCTTCGGCAGCAGCGACTGCGCCTGATACGGCTCATCGCTCGCACTGGCGAGTTCGGCCCGGGCAGCCGAGGGCGATAACGCGGCCATTTGCGGCAAGGGTGCCTGAGTCCGTGCCACTCGCGACGCACCCGGCGGGTGCGGCAGGGATTCGCGGTATCAGTGTTCGCGCAGGCCAGGCAGCAGCAGCGGATCGAGCCGCGTGCCGAACCAGTTGAAGCCCCAGTGCAGGTGCGGCCCGGTGGCGCGGCCGGTCATGCCCGAGAGGGCGATCACCTGTCCCTGCCGAACCCGTTCGCCCACGTGCACCTTCAGTGCCGACAGGTGCAGGAAGTTCGAGCTCAGTCCGAAACCGTGATCGATCAGCACCGTGCCGCCAGTGAGGTACAGCGCCGGTGCGGCGAAGGTCACCACGCCAGAGGCCGGCGCGCGCACTGGCGTGCCGACCGGCACCGCGATGTCCATGCCCGAATGCGGCGCGCGCGGCTCGCCGTTGTAGATACGCTGGTTGCCGAAGCGTCCGCTGATCCGTCCGTGCACCGGCCAGACGAAGCCATGCAGGAAATCTTCGCGGGGATCGTCGTGTGTGCGCGCGGCCGTCACCGCGGCCTGCTCGCGCGTGATGCGCGCCGCGATCGCCGGGGGCGGGTTCACCGTCTTCGGCGGCACACCGTTGACGCGTTCGATCGGCCAGTCACGCGGTGTCACGGCGATGCGCACCGTGCGCGATGAAGCCGGCCCGTTGCTCAAGGTGAGCCGCAGCGGGCCGGCTTCATCGCGACCGGCGCCGAAGACCGCGCGCCCGTCTGCGCCGACGTGCAGTGGCACGTCGTTGAGTCGGGCGGTGCTGCCCGCGGGCAGGTGCAGGATCACCAGCTGGCCTTGCGACACGGTGCGCGGCAGCACGGTCGGTACGGCCGCGGCCGCCCGCGCCGGCGACAGCGCCACACACATCGCCACGGCGAGCAGCCGAGCCAACGTGCCGCCCGATGACCTCATGGCCTTGCAAGCGCTCGCCGACCGTGCAGGACCGGCGACCCGTACCCACCGATCAGTCGTCATGACGAGGCTCCGCATTGGGCGTGCTGGGGTGATGCCCGCAACGGCGCAAGACAAAGCGTTCGGGCACCGGATCCTCTCCGCCGCTGCACAGCGGCTGGCAGCGGGCCAGCCGCCAGAGGGTCAGCGCACCGCCACGCAGCGGACCGAAGCGCGCAACGGCAATCCGTGCATAATCGGAGCAACTGGGGTAGAAGCGACAACGCTGCCCCAGCAGGGGGCTGAGCCAGCGTTTGTACAGGCGGAGCAGAAAAAGCAGGAATCGGGTCAAGACAGTTCACGCGGCCGAGACGGCTGGCGGTTCGTAGTGCACCTGAGTATTCCAGAAGCGCGCTTGCTGGTGTAAGGCACATGGGCTATAACACCCGGCCGCCACGGCCAAAACGGTGAAGGGAAATGGCGAAAACCACGCGTAGTTCGACCGCCGCCAAGGCGCAGAAGAACAAGCCTGCGGCCACGGCGAAATCCTCCAAGCCTGGGAAGGCAAAACCCGCTGCGTCCGCATCGCGGGGCGCTACCAAGGCGGCCAAGTCCACACCGAAGAAGACCGTGGCATCGAAGGCTGCTGCCAAGAAGGTCGCCAAGAAGGTCGCCAAGAAGGCGCCGGCGAAAGCAGCGCCGATCAAGAAGCCGGCCGTGAAGAAGGCGGCGAAAAAGCCCGTTGCCAAGAGCGCGCCAGCGAAGAAGCCGGCAGCCAAGAAGGTCGCGGCGAAGAAGCCGGTCGTCGCCAAGAAGGCGCCGGCCAAGAAAGTAGCCAAGCCGGCTGCCGTGAAAAAGGCGCCGGTGAAGGTGGTTGCCAAGAAAGCTGCACCGGCCAAGCCGGCACCGGTGAAGAAGGCGGCGGCGAAACCCGCGTCGAAGCCGGCTCCGGCCCCAGTCAAGCCGGCGGCGGCGGTCAAGCCAGTCGCGGCGAGCCCCGCGCCGGCACCGGCCACGCCAGTGAAGGGCAAGGTGGCCAGCGCCGTGGCGCTGGCCACACCGCGCGTAGCGACGGCCACCGCCAGCCATACTCCTCCCAAGAAACAGAAGTCCCAGTCGTCCTCAATGAATAAAGCTGCTGCAATTTCCGACAATGGCGTGACGAAGGAAGACGGGCGCTACGCGCTCCCGGCGACCACCACGATCGAACTGCCCAAGGGCTATCGCCCCTCCGCCGACGAGGAGTACATGAGCCCGCGGCAGCTGGCGTACTTCCGCAACAAGCTTCGCGACTGGCGTGACCAGCTCGTGGAGGAGTCGCGCCAGACGATGGAGAACCTGCGTGACGAGGTTCGCGATGTCGGCGATGAAGCCGAGCGCGCCACGCGCGAGACCGAGAACTCGCTCGAACTGCGCACCCGCGACCGCTACCGCAAGCTCATCTCCAAGATCGACAAGGCGCTGCGCCGGATCGAGGAAGGTCGCTACGGCTACTGCGAAGAGACCGACGAGGAAATCGGCGTCGATCGCCTCGACGCCCGCCCGATCGCCACGCTCTCGCTCGACGCGCAGGAGCGCCGCGAGCACCTGCAGAAGCAGATGGGCGACTGATCCACCGCCATTTCGGTATTAACGCGAAGCCCCGCTCTGGCGGGGCTTCGTCGTTTCGGCGCTTGCGTCTAGGCAAAATATCCATGATTCTGGAAATATGGATGAATCGATCGCGCTCGATACGCTTGCCGCGCTGGCCCAGTCAACCCGGTTGGCGGTATTCCGCCTGCTGGTGAGCCATGAGCCGCATGGCATGCCGGCCGGCGATGTGGCTGCGGCGTTGGATGTGCCGCAGAACACGCTCTCCGCGCACCTCACCGTGCTGGCGCGCGCCGGCCTGGTTGAGGGCGATCGGCAGGGCCGCTCGATCGTCTACCGCGCCCGGCTGGACGCCCTGCGCGCGCTGATGGTGTACCTCGCGCGCGACTGCTGCAGCGCGCATCCCGAACTGTGCCAACCGCTGCTGGCCGAGCTGGCCTGCGGTACCGACTGCAAGGATCCTCGATGAGCCCGACCACCGATCCCTTCGACGTGGTGATCTATCACAACCCCGCCTGCGGCACGTCGCGCAACACGCTGGCGCTGATCCGCCACTGCGGGTTCGAGCCGCACGTGATCGAATACCTGAAGACCCCGCCCAGCCGCGCCTTGCTGACCCAGCTGGCCGCACGCTCCGGCGAGCCGCTGCGCGCGCTGATCCGCGAGAAGGGCACGCCGTACGTCGAGCTGGGACTGGACGACGCCACGCTCTCAGACGACGCGCTGCTCGATGCGATGGTCGCCCATCCGATCCTGATCAATCGTCCGCTGGTGGTCTCGCCGCTGGGCGTGGCGCTGTGCCGGCCGTCCGAGCGCGTGCTCGACCTGCTGCCGGTGCGTCCGCGCGGGGCCTTCGTCAAGGAGGACGGTGAGGCGGTGCTGGATGCGCAGGGCCGTCGCGTCGGCTGATTGCTTTTTTCACTCTCTACGGATTCACCGATGACCGCCGCCACGCCGCGCCTTCGCCTCTCGTTTCTCGATCGCTACCTCACCGTCTGGATCTTCGCCGCGATGGCGCTGGGCGTGCTGCTCGGTTCGCTGTTCCCGCAGCTGCCGTCGGCGCTCGACCGCATGAGCGTGGGCAGCACCAACATCCCGATCGCGATCGGCCTGGTGCTGATGATGTATCCGCCGCTGGCCAAGGTGCGCTACGAGGAGCTGCACCGGGTGTTCGCCGGCCGCCGGTTGCTGTGGCTGTCGCTGCTGCAGAACTGGGTGATCGGGCCGCTGCTGATGTTCGCGCTGGCGGTGATCTTCCTGCGCGACCAGCCCGAATACATGACCGGGCTGATCCTGATCGGCCTGGCGCGCTGCATCGCGATGGTGCTGGTGTGGAACCAGCTGGCCGGCGGCGACAACCAGTACGTGGCCGGGCTGGTGGCGTTCAATGCGATCTTCCAGTTGCTCACCTTCGGCGCGTATGCGTGGTTCTTCCTGAGCGTGCTGCCGCCGGTGTTCGGGCTCGCGGGGCAGGTCGTGCCGGTGGCGTTTTCCACCATCGCGGGCGCGGTGCTGGTGTATCTCGGCATCCCGTTCGCCGCGGGCTGGCTGGGCCGGCGCGTGCTGATCCGCGCCAAGGGTGAGGTCTGGTACACCGGGCGCTTCCTGCCGCGGATCGGGCCGATCACGCTGGTAGCGCTGCTGTTCACCATCGTGGCGATGTTCAGCCTCAAGGGCGGCGAGCTGCTTGCCCTGCCGCTGGACGTGCTGCGCGCGGCGCTGCCGCTGGTGGTGTACTTCGTGGTGATGTTCGCCATGAGTTTTGCGATGGCGCGCTTCGTCGGCGCCAACTACCCGCGCACCACGGCGGTGGCGTTCACCGCCGCCGGCAACAACTTCGAGCTGGCCATCGCAGTGGCGATCGCCGCGTTCGGGCTGGCGTCGAAGGTGGCGTTTGCCGCGGTGATCGGTCCGCTGGTGGAGGTGCCGGTGCTGCTGGCGCTGGTGCACGCGGCGCGGGCGATGCAGTCGCGCTTCCCGGTGGCGACGGAGACGCGCGCATGAGCCGGCTGCGCACGCTTCCCGATCCCGATCTGCTGCCAGCCCTGCACCCGGAATTCGCCCACCGTCGGCCCGCACTGGGCCTGGCCGCTGACCAGCCGCCGCCGCGCATCCTGCTGCTGTACGGCTCGTTGCGCGAGCGCTCGTATTCACGGCTGGCGGTGGAAGAGGCAGCGCGGCTGCTGCAGTTCTTCGGCGCCGAAACACGCATCTTCGATCCGTCCGACCTGCCGTGGCCTGACCAGTCGGGCACTGACGACCACCCGGCCGTGCGCGAACTGCGCGAGCTCTCGCTGTGGTCCGAAGGGCAGGTGTGGTGCAGTCCCGAGCGGCACGGCCAGATCACTGGCGTGATGAAGGCACAGATCGACCACCTGCCGCTGTCGATCGGCGCGGTGCGCCCGACCCAGGGGCGCACGCTGGCGGTGATGCAGGTGTCCGGCGGCTCGCAGTCGTTCAACGCGGTCAACACGCTGCGCCTGCTCGGGCGCTGGATGCGCATGTTCACCATCCCCAACCAGTCCAGCGTGGCCAAGGCGTGGCAGGAATTCGACGAGGCTGGGCGTATGAAGCCCTCGGCCTACTACGACCGCATCGTCGACGTGATGGAAGAGCTGGTGCGCTTCACCGTGCTGCTGCGGCCGCGCGCGACGCAGCTGGTGGATCGTTACTCCGAGCGACGCGCAGCCAATCAGCCCGTGTCCGACCCCCTTGCCACCCTGTAGGAGCCCGCTCGCGGGCGATGCCTTTCGCTTTGATCGCCATCGAAGCCAAGAGCATCGCCCGCGAGCGGGCTCCTACAGGGGAGGGGGTCAGGCGAATGCGACGGCGTACTGCTTGATCTTCGCCAGCATCGCGGCCAGTCCGTTGGAGCGGGTGGGCGAGAGATGCTTGGCCAGGCCGATGGCCTGGATGAACTCCGGCTCCGTCGCCACGATCTCCGCGGCCGGCCGATCCGAATACACGCGCAGCACCAGGGCGATCAGGCCCGAAACGATGGCCGAATCGCTGGCGGCCTCGAAATGCATTTTCGCGGCATCGCCGCTGGGCACCAGCCACACCATCGACTGGCAGCCGTGCACGCGGTTGGCCTCGGTCTTGGCCTCCTCGGGAAACGGCGGCAGCTGCTTGCCGAGGTCGATCAGGTACTGGTAGCGCTCGGTCCAGTCGCTGAAGAAGGCGAACTCCTCGGCGATCTGCTGCTGGGCGTCGTGGGCGGTGGCGGTGGTGTCGGTCATCCGCTCATTATCGCGCTCACACCCGCTGGAAGCGATCTGGTTGCTCGGTTGTAGGGGCGCCCCCCCCCCCCGGTCGGGTCGAGGGCAGGTTCTATGCGCGACAGCCTTTCTCCGGAACTCGCATCAGAGCGTTCGCGCACAGGGTGCGCTCCCACAAGAATCACGCCTTGGCGACGCTCCAGCGCGTGCCCTGCGCACCATCTTCGATTACCACGCCCATCGCCGTGAGCTCGGCGCGGATCGCGTCGGCGCGGGCGAAATCCTTTGCCGCGCGGGCAGTGCGGCGCTCTTCCAACAGCGCCTCCACGCGGGCGCCATCGACGCCATCGCTGCCGCGCTGGAACCAGGTTTCCGGGCTCTGTTGAAGCAGGCCGAGCAGGGCGCCGCCGCCGAGCAGGGCGGCCTTGGCTTCGGGCGTGCCGGAGTGCCGTGCGGCATCGGCGAGCATCGACAGTTCGGCCAGCGCCTGCGGCGTGTTGAGGTCGTCGCACAGCGCCGCCTCGATGCCCGATGGCACCGGTAGCGCGCCGTCAGGTAGCGAGACGTTGGCCAGGTCGCGAAGCACGCGATACCAGCCGTCCAGCGTGCTGATCGACTGGGCGATCGCCGCGTCCGACCAGTCCAGCGGCTGGCGATAGTGGCCACGCAGCAGCAGCAGGCGCAGTGCCTCGGGCGGGTGCTGCTGCAGCAACTGGTGAACGTGCAGCACGTTGCCCAGCGACTTGGACATCTTGCGGCCGTCGAAGGTGAGCATGCCGTTGTGCATCCACCAGCGAGCGAAGGTCTTGCCGCCATGGGCGCAGGTGGACTGGGCGATCTCGTTCTCGTGATGCGGGAACTGCAGGTCGACGCCGCCGGCGTGGATGTCGATGGTCTCGCCCAGATGCGCGGCGCTCATCGCAGAGCATTCGATGTGCCAGCCCGGGCGACCGCGCCCCCAGGGGCTGTCCCAGCCGGGCAGTTCCGGCGTGGACGGTTTCCACAGCACGAAGTCCGCCGGGTTCTTCTTGTACGGGGCCACTTCGACGCGGGCGCCGGCGATCATTTCTTCCGTGTCGCGGCCGGACAGCGCGCCGTAGGCGGCGTAGGAGGCCACGTCGAACAGCACGTGCCCCTCGGCGGCGTAGGCGTGGCCGCCGGCGATCAGCGTCTGGATCATCGCGATGATCTCGCCGATGTGCGCTGTGGCGTACGGTTCGATGTCCGGCGGAGCGATGCCGAGGGTGGCCATGTCATCGCGGTAGGCTGCGGCGAAGCGGTCGGTAATGGTGGTGATCGGCACGCCTTGCTCGAGCGCGGCGGCGTTGATCTTGTCGTCCACGTCGGTGATGTTGCGGGCGTACATCACGTTCGGATAATGCCGACGCAGCAGCCTTACCAATACGTCGAACACCACCGGCCCGCGCGCGTTGCCGATGTGCACGTAGCTGTACACGGTGGGACCGCACAGGTAGACGGTGACGCGTTCGGGGCTCAGTGGCGCAAACGTTTCGGTGCGACGGCTGAGGCTGTTGTAGAGCGAGATCGGCATCGGCGGGACATCCACGACGGCAGGCGCCCGGCGCAGCGGGCAAAAACACGGCCGGCCATCTTAACAAGGGCTAAGCCCCCATGTAGGAAAGGGCCGTTCTAAGCGTGGATTCAGAGTGAATTTGCTCGAATAAAGCACGGCCCAACAGGGGGCCGGCTACTTCTCCCCGAGCTGGAGTCCGCAATGACCAAGATGTTGTTTTCCGCACTGGCGCTGAGTTTGCTCGCCGGTGCCGTCCATGCGCAGGACCGTTACGGGCCTCCGCCGGGTCCTGCCGGCGACGACAACACTCACTTCGGCTGGGCGGACGTGCTGCGGGTCGACCCGAACTATGCAGTCGTGCGCACCGAGGCGCCGCAGCAGGAGTGCTATGACCAGCCGGTGGTGCGTCGCGAGGGCGGCAATTCCACGGCAGGTACCGTGCTCGGTGCCATCGTGGGCGGTGTGCTGGGCAATACGGTGGGCAAGGGCGATGGTCGCAAGGCGGCGACCGTCGCCGGCGCCGTGGCCGGTGGCGCCATTGGCCATCGCGCCGCCGGCAGCGGTCGCGAGTATGAAAGCAGCGAAACCCGCTGCCGCGAAGTAAGCCAGGTCAGCGAACAGCGCCGCATCACCAGCTACGACGTGGAATACCGCTACCGTGGTGAGGTGTTCATGTCCCGGTTGAACTACGACCCGGGCGAGCGCCTGCGCGTGCGCGTGAGCGTCGAACCGGCCGACTAAAGTCTTCCGAACGATCGAGTCTACCGACCGCCGCCTCCGGGCGGCGGTCGCTTTTTCAGAGGTAGCGCGAGGCCGCGCAGCAAATTTTGTTGCACGGCAGCGAAATTGCCGCCATGATGGCGCTTCATCTGCCCGAGCCGTCCATGTCTACAGCCGTCTATACCGCCAACGTCCTTACCAGCGCTCGCATGGCCGCTGGCATGACGTCGCGTGCGCGCCGACCGCTGGTCCGACATTCGGCCGGGTAGGCTGTCGCGCGCTGCTGTTCCAAGTGCAACGACTGAAAAACCCGGCCATCGTGCCGGGTTTTTTCGTTTCGGTTTACTTCACGCGGATCCGTCCGCGAACGGCAAGACCGGCCATCCGTGGCCGGACTATTCATCAAGAGCGATTCCATCATGACCCTTCGGCATTTCCTCACCACCCAGGACTACAGCCGCGCCGAGATCGACGCGCTGCTCGAACAGGCCGCCGCGTTCAAGCGCTCGCCGCGCGGGCAGCAACTGGGCGGCAAGTCGATCGCCCTGCTGTTCTTCAACCCCTCGATGCGCACCCGCACCAGCTTCGAGCTGGGCGCGTTTCACCTCGGAGGCCATGCCATCGTGCTGGCGCCCGGCAAGGACGCGTGGCCGATCGAGTTCGAGGTGGGCAGCGTGATGGACGGTGATACCGAGGAGCACATCGCCGAGGTTGCCCGCGTGCTGAGCCGCTACGTGGACCTGATCGCGGTGCGCGCCTTTCCGAAGTTCCAGGACTGGCAGGTGGATCGCCAGGACAAAGTCATCAAGGCCTTCGCCCAGTACGCCACGGTGCCGGTGATCAACATGGAGACGATCACCCATCCTTGCCAGGAGCTGGCCCACGCGCTGGCGATGAAGGAACACCTGGGCAGCCTGCAGAACAAGAAGTACGTGCTCACCTGGACCTACCACCCCAAGCCGCTCAACACCGCAGTGGCCAACTCCGCGCTGCTGATCGCCACCAAGATGGGCATGGACGTGACCCTGCTGTGCCCCACGCCCGACTACGTGCTGGACGAGCGCTACATGCAAGCCGGCTTCGAGAACGCGCAGGCCAACGGCGGCTCGCTGAAGGTCAGCCACGACATCGAGGAAGCCTACTCGGGCGCCCATGTGGTCTATGCCAAAAGCTGGGGCGCGCTGCCGTACTTCGGCCGCTGGGAGCAGGAGAAGCCGATCCGCGAGGCGAACAAGCACTTCATCGTCGACGAGGCGAAGATGGCGCTCACCGACCGCGGCCTGTTCAGCCACTGCCTGCCGCTGCGCCGCAACGTCAAGGCAACCGACGCGGTGATGGATGCGCCGTACTGCATCGCCATCGACGAAGCCGAGAACCGCCTGCACGTGCAGAAGGCGGTGATGGCGGCGCTGATCGGGCAGGGCTGAGTCGCGCCGGCATGTATCAGCCCAGGCACTTCGTCGAGACGCGCGAGCACGCCCTGCACGGGCTGATCGATGCGCATCCCTTCGCCACGCTGGTGGCGAACGCAGCCACCAGCGTGGCGGTGAACCACCTTCCGTTCGTGCGGCAGGGCCAGGTGCTGCGTGGTCACGTCGCGCGCGGCAACGAACTGGCGGCGATGGATGGCGCCGCGGTGCTGGCGATCTTCCACGGCCCGCAGGGCTACGTGAGCCCGAACTGGTACCCGAGCAAGCATGCCAACGGCGGCCGCGAGGTGCCTACGTGGAACTACGCCGTGGCGCACGTGCACGGGCGCCTGCGCGTCGTCCACGACGCCGGCTGGCTGCGTGGCTTGCTTAATGCGCTCACCGATCGTCATGAGGCCAGCGAGCCGGCTCCGTGGAAGGTCGCTGATGCCCCGGCCGCTCACGTGGAAAAGCTGCTCGGCGCCATCGTTGGCATCGAGATCGCCATCGAGCGCATCGAGGGTAAGTTCAAGCTCAGCCAGAACCACCCGGACGCCAACCGTGCCGGCGTGATCGGCGGCCTGACCCGACGCGGGCAGTGCGACGACCTGGCACTCGCCGCACTGATGCAAAAGCAGGAGGAAGGCCGCGAATGAACCGCCCGCATCGTTATCGCGTCGACGTGATCTGGACCGGCAACCGCGGCACCGGGACCGACGGCTACCGCAACTACAGCCGCAACCACGTGATCCGCGTGCCAGGCAAGCCGGATCTGGCCGGATCGTCCGACCCCACCTTCCGCGGCGACGCCATCCGGCACAATCCGGAGGACATGCTGGTAGCCGCGCTGTCCACCTGCCACATGCTTTCCTACCTGCACATGGCGACCGTGGCTGGCGTGGTCGTCACCGACTACCGCGACAACGCCGAGGGCACGATGGTCACCGAGGGCGACGGCGGCCGCTTCACCGAAGTGGTGCTGCGTCCCATCGTCACCATCGCCGCCGCCAGCGACCCGGCCAAGGCCGAGGCCGCGCACGAGGCGGCCCACCACGCCTGCTTCATCGCCAACTCCGTGAATTTCCCGGTGCGCTGCGAACCGCGCATCGTCGTCGCTTCCGTCTAAACCTCTTTCTTTCCAGGATCTGCAAGCCATGAGCAAAGACATCGTCCTCGCCTTCTCCGGCGGCCTCGACACCAGCTTCTGCGTCCCGTACCTGACCGAGCGCGGCTGGGCCGTGCATACCGTGTTCGCCGACACCGGCGGCGTGGACGCCGAGGAGCGCGCCTACATCGAGGCCCGTGCGGCCGAGCTCGGCGTGGCCAGCCATGTCACCGTGGACGGCGGCCCGGCGATCTGGAACGGCTTCGTCAAACCCTTCGTATGGGCTGGCGAGGGCTACCAGGGTCAGTACCCGCTGCTGGTGTCCGATCGCTACCTGATCGTGGATGCTGCCATCGCGCGCGCTAAGGAGCTGGGCACCAAGGCGATCGCCCACGGCTGCACCGGCATGGGCAACGACCAGGTGCGCTTCGACCTGGCGGTGAAGGCGCTGGGCGACTTCCAGATCGTGGCGCCGATTCGCGAGATCCAGAAGGAGCACACCCAGACCCGCGCCTACGAGCAGGCCTACCTGGAAGAACGCGGCTTCGACGTGCGCGCCAAGCAGAAGAGCTACACCATCAACGAGAACCTGCTGGGCGTGACCCTGTCCGGTGGCGAGATCGACCACTGGAAGGCGCCGGGCGAAGGTGCCCGCGGCTGGTGCAAGCCGCGTGCCGAATGGCCATCCGACAAGCTGACCGTCACGCTGGGCTTCGAAAAGGGTGAGGCGGTGTCGCTCAACGGCGAGAAGCTGCCGGGCGCGCAGATCCTGGCCAAGCTCAACGCGCTGTTCGCGCCGTACGGCGTGGGTCGCGGCATGTACACCGGCGACACCACCATCGGCCTGAAGGGCCGCATCGTGTACGAGGCGCCGGGCCTGATTTCGCTGCTCGCTGCGCATCGCGCGCTGGAAGAGGCGGTGCTGACCAAGCAGCAGAACCGCTTCAAGCCCGAGGTGGCGCGCAAGTGGGTCGAGGTGGTCTACGAAGGCTTCTTCCACGATCCGGTGAAGACCGACCTGGAAGCCTTCCTCGCTTCCAGCCAGGCGCAGGTCAACGGCGAAGTGGTGCTGGAGACCAGTGGTGCCCAGGTCACCGCGGTGGAGATCCGTTCGCCGCATATCCTCAACGCCAAGGGCGCCACCTATGCGCAGTCGGCCGACTGGGGCGTGGAGGAGGCCGAGGGCTTCATCAAGCTGTTCGGCATGAGCTCGACGCTGTGGGCCGAGGTCAATCGCTGACCGATGGACGACACGCTGCGTATCGACACCTCACGCGAGGCGCTGGATCGGGACATGATCCACGCCTTCCTCGCCGAGCAGGCCTACTGGAGCCGCGGTATTCCGCGCGAGACGATGGAGCGGGCGATCGAGGGCTCGCTGTGCTTCGGCGGCTACCTCGACGGACGCCAGGTCGCGTTCGCGCGGGTGATCACTGACGGCGCTACCTTCGGCTACCTCGCCGATGTGTTCGTGCTGCCGGAGCATCGTGGGCAAGGCCACGCCACGACACTGATGGCGGCGGTGATGGAACATCCGCAATTGCAGGGGCTGCGTCGGTTCAGCCTGGCGACCCTCGATGCGCATGCCTTGTATGCGGGCTTCGGCTTCACCGCGCCAGCGCGGCCGCAGACCCTGATGGAAAAGCTCGATCCGGACATCTACACCCGACAGCCAGACAGGCCATGACGCCTCTTCTGCAATCCACCCTGAAACACCTCGAGGCGCTGGTCGGTTTCGATACGCGCAATCCGCCGCGCGAGATCGGTACCGGCGGCATCTTCGACTACCTCCGCGCGCAGCTGCCCGGCTTCGACGTCACCGTCACCGACTACGGTGCGGGTGCGATCACGCTGCATGCCGTGCGTGGTGCCCCAAAGCGGCTGTTCAACGTGCACCTTGATACGGTGCCCGACTCGCCACACTGGAGCGCCGACCCGCATGTGCTGCGCGTCACCGGTGACCGCGCCATCGGCCTGGGCGCCTGTGACATCAAGGGCGCCGCGGCGGCGCTGCTCGCGGTAGCGAACGTCACCGACGGCCCGATGGCGATGCTGTTCTCCACCGACGAGGAAGCCAACGATGCCCGTTGCATCGCCGGCTTCCTCAAGGCCTTTCCCCCTCTCCGGCCGGGAGAGGGTCGGGGTGAGAGTGCGGGCGAAGAGGGAATTTCCAGCCAGTCCGAACTCTCACCCCAACCCCTCTCCCGGGGGGAGAGGGGCGATGCCTACGACGCGGTGATCGTGGCTGAGCCCACCAAGGGCGAAGCCGTGCTCGCCCACCGCGGTATCCATTCGGTGCTGATGCGCTTTGTCGGCCACGCCGGCCACGCTTCGGGCGAGCAGAAGCCCAGCGACAGTGCGCTGCACCAGGCGGTGCGCTGGGGCGATGCGGCGCTGGATTTCGCCGCGGCGCAGTCACATGAGCGCTTCGGCGGCCTGACCGGGCTGCGCTTCAACATCGGCCGCATCGAGGGCGGCATCAAGGCCAACATGATCGCGCCGACCACCGAGGTGCGCTTCGGCTTCCGGCCGCTGCCGACAATGGATCCGGAGCGCATGCTGGAGACCCTGCGCACTCTGGTCGATCCGGCACCGGCCGAGTTCACCGAGACCTTCCGCGGCGACTCGCTGCCGGCCGGTGACACCGCCACCGCGGAGACGCGCCGGCTGGCCGCGCGCGACCTCGCCGACGAGCTGGAGATTCCCGTCGGCAACGCCGTGGATTTCTGGACCGAGGCGGCGCTGTTCTCCGCCGCCGGCTACACCGCCTTCGTCTACGGCCCCGGCGACATCGCCCAGGCGCACACCGCCGACGAGTGGGTGGCGCTCGACCAGCTGCAGCATTACGCCGACACCATTCATCGCCTCGTCGCCCGCGGCAACGCGTGACGCGCGGCGATTTCCAGCACCCCAACGACTGATGCCATGACCACCGGTTCCCACACCCGCAAGACCATCGTTCGCCTGCTCTCGGCCATGGGCAGCGCGAAGGAGATCCAGCAGTACCTCAAGCGCTTCTCCCAGCTCGACGCCAGCCGCTTCGCGGTGGTGAAGGTGGGCGGCGCGGTGCTGCGCGACGAGCTCAACGATCTCACCTCCTCGCTGACCTTCCTGCAGCAGGTAGGTCTTACGCCGATCGTGCTGCACGGCGCCGGCCCGCAACTGGACGAGGAGCTGGCTGCCGCCGGCATCGAGAAGCAGACCGTGGGCGGCCTGCGCGTGACCAGTCCGAAGGCGCTCGGCATCGTGCGCCGCGTGTTCCAGCAGCAGAACCTCAAGCTGGTCGAGGCGCTGCAGTCGATGGATACGCGCGCCACCTCGGTGCCCTCGGGCGTGTTCATGGCCAGCTTCCTGGACCGCGACACCTACGGCATGGTCGGCAAGGTCGACAGCATCAACCTGGCGCCGATCGAGGCCAGCCTGCGCGCAGGTTCCATCCCGGTGATCGCCAGCCTGGGCGAGACGAACGAGGGCCAGTTCCTCAATATCAACGCCGACTTCGCCGCCAACGAACTGGTTCGCGTGCTGCAGCCGTACAAGATCGTGTTCCTCACCGGCACCGGTGGCCTGCTCGACGACCAGGGCCAGCTGATCGACTCGATCAACCTCTCCACCGAGTTCGAGCACCTGATGGCGCAGCCGTGGATCAATGGCGGCATGCGGGTGAAGATCGAGCAGATCGCCGACCTGCTGGACAAACTGCCGCTGTCATCCTCGGTGTCGATCACCCGGCCGTCCGAGCTGGCCAAGGAGCTGTTCACCCACAAGGGCTCGGGCACCCTGGTCCGCCGCGGCGAGAAGGTGCTCACCTTCGACAGCTGGAAGGGTATCGACCAGGCGCGCCTGCGCGAGCTGATCGAATCCAGCTTTGGCCGCAAGGTGGTGGACGACTACTTCGAGCGCACCGTGCCGTATCGCGTGTACGTGAGCGAGAACTATCGCGCGGCGATGATCCTCACTCTGGACGAGGGTCTGCCCTATCTGGACAAGTTCGCCGTGCTCGACGACGCACAGGGCGAGGGCCTGGGTCGCGCGGTATGGCAGGTAATGCGCGAGCAGCACCCGCAGCTGTTCTGGCGCTCGCGTCACGGCAATCCGGTCAATCCGTTCTACTACGCCGAGTCCGACGGCTGCTTCAAGCAGGCACGCTGGAAGGTGTTCTGGTACGGGCTAAACGGCTTCGACACCATCGAGCGTTGTGTCGCCCACTGCGCCACCCGCCAGCCCACGCTGGTCGACTGAATCCACGAGCCACGACATGACATCCGCACGCAAAACCCTTGGCATCGTCGGCGCCCGCGGCCACACCGGCGCCGAACTGATCCGCCTGGTCGCCACCCATCCGGCGCTGGAACTGGCCTTCGTCTCCTCGCGCGATCTGGACGGCCAGCGCGTGGCCGGCCACGTGGACGGCTACGTCGGCGAACTGCGCTATGCCAGCCTCGACGCCGACGCGGTGGCCGCGCAGGGCGCCGACGTGGTGGTGCTGGCGCTGCCCAACGGCAAGGCCGCGCCCTACGTCGAGGCGATCGACAAGGCGAAGCCCGATACGCTGATCCTCGACCTGTCGGCCGACTACCGTTTCGACAGCACGTGGTACTACGGCCTGCCGGAGCTTACCCGCGGCAAGTGGCGCGGCGAGAAGAAGATCAGCAACCCCGGCTGCTACGCCACGGCGATCCAGCTCTCGATCGCGCCGCTGAAGGACCTGCTGGCCGCGCCGCCGGTGTGCTTCGGCGTGTCCGGTTACTCCGGCGCCGGCACCACGCCCTCGGACAAGAACAATCCCGAGAAGCTGCGCGACAACCTGATGCCGTACTCACTCACCGGCCACACCCACGAGAAGGAGGCCAGCCGCCACCTCGGCGTGCCGGTGGAGTTCATGCCGCACGTGGCGCCGCACTTCCGCGGCCTCACCGTCACCACCAACCTCTATCTGTCGCGCAAGATGACCCGCGATGAAGTCATGCAGCGCTTCCACCACACCTACGACGCCGAGCCGCTGGTGCACGTGGTGGACGAGGCGCCGTGGGTGAGTGCCATCGCCGGCAAGCATCACGTCGACATCGGCGGCTTCGCGGTCTCCGCCGACGGCAAGCGCGTGGTGGTGGTCGCCACGCTGGACAACCTGCTCAAGGGCGCCGCCACCCAGGCGCTTCAGAACATCAACCGGGCGATCGGCGTGGATGAGCTCACCGCCATCCCGACCGCCCCATGACGACGTAGGAGCCCGCTCGCGGGCGATGCTCTTCGCTCTGGTGCCGCATCAAAGGCAACAGCATCGCCCGCAAGCCGGCTCCTGCACGAGATACAGGACATCAGCGATGACCCAACCCCTCTGGCAGAAATCCGGCATCCAGATCGACCCCCGCATCATGCGGTTCCTCGCCGGCGACGACGTGATCCTCGATCGCGAGTTCTTCCTGCATGACATCACCGCCAGCGAGGCGCACGTCGAGGGCCTGCAGCACATCGGCGTGGTCAGTGCCGATGAGGCCGCCGCGCTCAAGCGCGAACTCCAGGCGCTGGCCGAGGATTTCCGTTCCGGCGCCTTCGTGCTGGACGAGCGTTTCGAGGACTGCCATTCCGCCATCGAGGCGCGGCTCACCGAGCGGCTGGGCGATGCCGGCCGCCGCGTGCACACCGGGCGCAGCCGCAACGACCAGATCCTGGTCGCGACGCGGCTGTGGCTGAAAGACAGGCTGGATGAACTGGAGGCGCACTGCCGCGCTGTCGCCGAGGTCTGCCTGGAGCGCGCCGCGCAACCGGCGATTCCGATGCCGGGCTATACCCATCTGCAGCGCGCCGTGGTCTCGTCCACATCGATGTGGTTCGCCGGTTTCGCCGAGGGCTTCATCGACAACGCGCTGCGCGCCCGGCAGACGCGCGAGCTGATCGACGCCAATCCACTGGGCACCGCTGCCGGCTACGGCGTGAACCTGTCGCTTGACCGCGCGCATACCACGCAGGCGCTGGGCTTCGCCCGCATGCAGGTCAGCCCGATCTACGCGCAACTGTCGCGCGGCAAGTACGAGATGGCGGTGCTGGAGGCGATCGGTGCGGCGATGCTCGACGTGCGCCGGCTGGCCTGGGATCTGTCGCTGTTCACCACCGCCGAATTCGGCTTCGTGCAGTTGCCGGCGCAGTACACCACCGGCAGCTCGATCATGCCTAACAAGCGCAACCCGGACGTGGTGGAACTGCTGCGCGCCAGCTACGCCTCCGTGGCGGCGGCGCGCACCGAGATCGAGCAGTTGCTCTCGCTGCCGTCCGGCTACCAGCGCGATCTGCAGTTCTCCAAGGGCTCGATCTTCCACGGCGTGCGCCACGGTCTGATGGCGCTGGAGCTGGTGCCGGACCTGTTGGCGCAGATGGCCTGGAACGAGGCAACCATGCGCGCGGCGATCGAGCCGGCGATGTATGCCACTGACGTGGCGATCGAGCAGGCGGCGGCCGGCGTGCCGTTCCGCGACGCGTACCGTGCGGCTGCCGAAACCGCGGCGTCTGCGGGCGAGGGGCGAAGCCCCGAAGGCAGCCTCGCCGCGCGCACGTCGCCCGGTGCCGGCCATCAGCTGCACCTCGACCAGTTGCGCGCGCGGCTCGCCGCGCTGGGCCAGTGAGGTAGCGCCCATGGTCACCGTCAGCACTGCCAACGCAGCACATTACGTCTGGGGCCAGCAGTGTGACGGCTGGCATCTGCTGGCCGGCGATGACCTCAGCGTCATTGAGGAACGCATGCCGCCTGGCACCGCCGAGGTGCGCCATCGGCACGCGCGCTCACGGCAGTTTTTCTACGTGCTGGGCGGCACCGCCACGCTGGAGCTGGAGAGCGTCGCGCACCGCCTCGAGGCGGGGCAGGGCCTGCACGTGCCGCCCGGTGCGGCGCACCAGATGCGCAACGAATCCGACGAGGACGTGCGCTTCCTGGTGATCTCCTCGCCACGCAGCCACGGTGATCGCGAGGCGCTCGATGGCTGAGCTCGCTTTCCAGTCGCTGCCTGCGTGGCGGCGGGCGGTGCTCAAGGTCGGTAGCAATCTGCTGGCGGCTGATGGCGGTGGTCTGACCCCCACGTATGCGCAGACGCTCGCGGCGTTCATCGCCGATAGCCAGGCGCAAGGCCGGGAGCTGGTGCTGGTGTCCTCCGGCGCGGTGGCCGCCGGTCGCGCGCTGCTGCGCGCACGCGCACTGCCCGCTGGCGACCTGGCCGAGCGCCAGGCGCTGGCCGCGCTGGGCCAGGCACCGATGATCGCGCTGTGGCAGTCGCTGTCGAGCCGAGCCGTGGCACAGGTGCTGCTGACCCATGACGACCTGCGCAACCGTCGCCGCTACCTCAACGCCCGCGCCACGTTGCGCCAGTTGCTGGCGATCGAGGTGCTGCCGGTGGTCAACGAGAACGACACGGTGGCGGTGGACGAGCTCAAGCTCGGCGACAACGACAACCTCGCCGCCATCGTGGCGGCGCTGGTGGATGCTGACCTGCTGTTGATCGCCTCGGATATCGACGCGCTGTACAGCGCCGATCCGCGCCGCGATCTCACCGCTGCGGCGATACCGCATGTGGCCGAGATCACGCCCCAGGTGCTGGCGATGGCCGGCGGCAGCGGCAGTGCGGTCGGCACCGGCGGCATGCGGACCAAGCTGCAAGCGGCGCAGAAGGCGGCTGCGGCCGGTATCGCCACGGCGCTGTTCAACGGGCGCGATGCGGCCACGGTGCAGGCGCTGGGCGAAGGCCGGCTGCGCGGCACGCTGTTCACGCCGGCACAGAGCCGCATGCAGGCACGCAAATACTGGCTGCTGCATGCGCCCGCAAGTGCGGCGTCGATCCGCGTCGATGCGGGCGCAGCGAGCGCGCTGGCGGGTGGCGGCGCCTCGCTGCTGCCCGGTGGCGTGATGGACGTGGTGGGCGAGTTTCATCGCGGCGACCTGGTGGACGTCATCGATCCTTCCGGGCGCGCGGTGGCGCGCGGTCTTACCCAGTACGGCGCAGTCGACGTGCGGCGAATTGCCGGTCGCCACAGCCGGGATATCGATGGTGTGCTGGGCTACAGCTACGGGCCGGCCGTCGTACATCGAGACGATCTCGCGTTGACTACGGCGTAGTCGTTCGGACGTCCAAATGGCTGTTCACGACATGGTGCGCATGGTCGATATGCGCATCGGGGGTTGAAATCCCAGGAGCTGCCCAGACCCTCTAGCAGTTGTCGCAGTCGAGGAAAACGGGGAGATGACGCAACTCAGAGCCTTTCGCCAGCAGACCGTGCCGCCGTGGCGCCGCGCCGTGCTCAAGGTGGGTAGCAGCCTGATCGCCGCCGATGGTGGTGGCCTGAGCACCCGTTATGCTCTGGGCCTGGCGCAGTTCATCACGGCGTGCCACGCCAGCGGACGCGAGATCGTGCTGGTCTCGTCCGGCGCGGTGGCCGCGGGTCGGCTGCTGCTGAAGGATCACTCGCACGAAGACACCAGCAGCGCCGCGCGCCAGGCCATGGCCGCCCTGGGCCAGACGCAAACCGTCGGCTTGTGGCAGCGCCTGCTCGACATTCCGCTGGCGCAGGTGCTGCTCACTCACGACGATCTGCGTAATCGCCGCCGCTACCTCAACGCGCGTGCCACGCTGAGCGAATTGCTCCGTCACCGCGTGATGCCGGTGGTGAACGAAAACGACACTGTGGCGGTGGACGAACTCACGCTGGGCGACAATGACAATCTCGCCGCGATCATCGCCGCGCTGGTCGATGCGGACATGCTGCTGATCGCCACCGACATCGATGGCCTGTACACCGCCGACCCGCGCAGCAACCCGGAGGCCGAGCCAGTCAACGAAGTGCCTGAGCTCACCCCCGAGATCATGGCGATGGCCGGCGCGGCGGGAAGCGCGGTGGGCACCGGTGGCATGCGCACCAAGCTGGAGGCGGCGCAGAAGGCCGGCGCCGCAGGCATCGAAACGATCCTGTTCAACGGCCGTGACAGCGAGGTGGTGAGCCTGCTCTCGCGCGATCTGCTGCACGGCACGCTGTTGCGCACCAAGGCCACCCGCCTGCAGGCGCGCAAGTACTGGCTGCGTCATGTACCGGCGGTGCCCGGCCACATCGAGGTGGATGCCGGCGCGATGCGCGCGCTGAACGAAGAGGGCGCCTCGCTGTTGCCCAAGGGCATCCTCGCCGCCGACGGTCAGTTCCAGCGCGGCGACATGGTGGAGATCTTGGGCCCCGGCGAGCATGGGGCGCTGCAGTCCTTCGCCCGCGGCATCAGCCAGTACAACGCCGCGGAAATCAACCGCATCGCGCGCTGCCACACGCGCGAGATCAAGCGACGGCTCGGCTACAGCTTTGGTGAGAACGTCGTCCACCGCGACGACCTTGCCTTGGTGCGCGAGCTGGACCTGACCACAGGAGACCTTTGAGCATGAGCGATATCCGAACCCGAGCCCTGGCCTGCCGCGACGCGGCTCCCGCGATCGCCATGCTGGATGCAGAGGCTCGCCGCGCTCTGCTGCGCGACATGGCCGCCGCGGTGGATGCGCACGCTGAGGCGATCCTCGCCGCCAACGCGAAGGATATGGCCGGTGCTGCCGACAGGGGCGTGCAGGGCGCGATGCTGGACCGGCTGAAGCTGGATGCCGGCCGCGTCGCGGCGATCGCCAACGCCGTGCGTGAAGTGGCCGCCCTGCCGGACGTGGTTGGGCAGGTCACCCGGCGCGAGAGCCGTCCGAACGGGCTGGCGATCGAGCGCGTACGCATTCCGCTTGGCGTGGTAGCGATGATCTACGAGGCACGCCCCAACGTAACCGCCGACGCCGCCGCGCTGTGCATGAAGGCGGGCAACGCGGTGATCCTGCGCGGCGGCTCCGAGGCGCTGCACTCCAACCTCGCCATCGCCGCCGCCTTGCACGAGGCGATGGACAAGCACGGCGTGCCGCGCGAGGTGCTCACCATGATGGACGACCTGCGCCGCGAGGCGATGGTCGAGCTGCTGCAGTTGAACGACATCGTGGACCTGGCCATCCCGCGCGGCGGCGAGGGCCTGATCCGTTTCGTTACCGAGCACGCGCGGGTGCCGGTGATCAAGCACTACAAGGGCGTGTGCCACCTGTACGTGGATCGCGAGGCTGATCCCGACGTGGCGTTGGACCTGCTGCTGGACGGCAAGACCACCCGCACCGGTGTGTGCAATGCGCTGGAGACGCTGCTGGTGCACAAGGACATCGCGCCGGATTTCCTGCCGCGCGCCGCCGAGGCGCTGCGCGCCAAGGGCGTGGAGCTGCGCGGCGACGAGGCCAGCCGCGCCGTGGCCGGCGACATGAAGGCGGCCACCGAGGACGACTACGCCGCCGAGTTCCTCGACCTGATCCTCGCCGTGCGCGTGGTCGACAGCGTGGATGAGGCGATCGCCCACATCCGCCGCTACGGCTCGGACCACACCGAGGTGATCGCCACCCGCAACGAGGCCACGGCGGCGAAATTCGTCCATGCGCTGCGCTCGGCCGTGATCATGGTCAACGCCTCCTCGCGCTTCTCCGACGGCGGCGAGCTGGGCCTGGGTGCGGAGATCGGCATCTCCACCACCCGCCTGCACGCCTACGGGCCGATGGGCGCCGAGTCGCTCACCATCGAGCGCTTCGTGGTGCGCGGGCAAGGGCAGGTGCGACATGCGGAGAGCCGCACACGCTGAGTGCATCCCTGTAGGAGCGCGCTCGCGCGCGATGCTTTGCTCCGGTGCGTGGCGAAGAGCATCGCGCACGAGTGCGCTCCTACAGAAGAGCGGCCGCTGCTCGCTGGGCCGGGGCGCTGGGTCACTCGCTGGTCGCTATGGCGTTGCGCTCTGGCCACGCCACATCCTGGTCGCGCTCATCACCTCCCTGTAGGAGCGCGCTTGCGCGCGATGCTTTCCTCCAGCGCGTGGCGAAGGGCATCGCACACGAGTGCGCTCCTACAGAAAAAGAAGGACGCCGATGAGGCGCCCTTCGAGTCTCCGGTGAAGGTCGGGGATCAGTAACCCGCCGCCAATCCAGCCGGCCGCCGCCGATCGTTGGCGCCTTCCAGCAAGCCGGTCTTGGGATTGCGCAGGATCGCCTCATCGGCGCCCCAGGACTGCACTTCCTTGAACTGGTAGCCCATGTCTTCCAGCTCCTTCTTCACCGCGTCGGTGAGCAGGCCCGGTTCGACGATGACCGCGTCGGGATACCACTGGTGGTGCATGCGCGGGGCGTTCACCGCCTGCTGCATGTTCATGCCGTAGTCGATCACGTTGGTGATGCTCTGCATCACCGTGGTGATGATGGTGGAGCCGCCGGGGCTGCCGGTGACCATGAACAGCTTGCCGTCCTTGAGCACGATCGTCGGTGCCATCGAGCTCAGCGGGCGCTTGCCGCCTTCGACCTGGTTCGCCTTGCCCTGCACCAGCCCGAAGGTGTTCGGCACGCCGGGTTTGGAGGTGAAGTCATCCATTTCGTTGTTGAGGAAGAAGCCGGTGTCGCCCGCAATCTGGCCGACGCCGAACAGGTAGTTGATGGTGTAGGTCACCGCCACGGCGTTGCCGTGTTTGTCCACCACCGCATAGCTGGTGGTGTTGGTACCTTCGGTGGCGCCGAGGCTGCCCTTGATCTCGGTCGATGGCGTGGCCTTGGCCGGATCGATGGTGGAGCGCAGCTGGTCGATGTGGCCACGGTCAAGCAACTGCTCGATCGGGTTCTTCACGAACGCCGGATCGCCCAGGTAGTTGTTGCGATCGGCGTAGGCGCGGCGTTCGGCCTCGATGGTGAAGTGCAGGGCGCGGGTGGAGCCGTAACCCCAGTTCTTCAGTGGATAGGGCTCCAGCAACTGCAGGATCTGGCACACCGTGACGCCGCCGGAGCTCGGCGGCGGGTCGGAGACCACGGTATAACCGCGGTAGCCGCAACGGATCGGCTTGTCCCATTGCACGGTGTAATCATCGAAATCCTTCTGCGTGAACAGGCCGCCATTGGCGTCGCTGGCTTCGATGATCTTGCGCGCGATGTCGCCGTGGTAGAACGCATCGGGGCCACCCTTGCTGATCGTTTCCAACGTCTTGGCCAGCTGCGGTTGCACCAGCCGGTCACCCGCTACGAAGGGCTTGCCGTCCTTGAGAAAGATCGCCGCCACGTTGGGGTATTTGGCGAAATCCTTGACGCGCTGATCGAGCACCTTCACATCGCCCGGCAGCAGTACGAAGCCTTCCTTCGCGAGCTTGATCGCTGGTGCCATGACCTGCTGGCGCGTCATCGTGCCGTACTTCTTCAACGCTTCCTCCAGGCCCATCACCGTGCCGGGCACGCCCACGCCCAGGTAGGTGCCCGTGCTCTTGCCCGGCACTACGTTGCCTTGTGCGTCCTGAAAGATCTCCGGGCCGGCCTTGAGTGGAGCCTTTTCGCGGAAGTCCAGGAATATGTCCTTGCCGCTAGACAGGTGCACGAGCATGAAGCCGCCGCCTCCGATGTTGCCGCAGCACGGATTCACAACGGCCTGCGCGTAGCCGACGGCCACCGCCGCATCCACGGCGTTGCCGCCCTGCTTGAGAATCTGCACCCCCACCTCGGTGGACAGGTGCTGGTCGGACGAGACCATGGCGTGCTTCGCCGTAACCGGCTGGTCTTTGGACAGGTCGGCCAGGGTGGTCGGTGCGGCCGTGGCGTCCAGCGCCTGCTTGGGGATGCTGTCCTGCACGGTAGCGGACTGGCCCCAGCTCGCCAGCGGAGCGCTCAGCAGCAGCGCCGTCGCGAGGCCGGGAAAGAAGGTATGTCGCATCGATGGCTCCAGAGAGGGATGAAGACAGGCGTGCCGGGTCCGATGGTACCCGGCGCCGCCTCAACCTGCGTCCCTGCACGTTCTTGCGCGTTCGCTTTCAGCGGCGATGGACGTCTAGACCGCCAGACGTCCGCGCAGGATCAGCGTCCTTCGCGCCACGCGCGCACCGCCTCGGCAAAGGCCAGGCAGTCGGCGAAGCGGTTGTACAGCGGCGCGGGCGAAATGCGGATCACGTCCGGTTCGCGCCAGTCGCCGATGATGCCGCGCTCGACCAGGTAGTCGAACAGCGCGCGTCCCTGCTCGCGTCCACCGCGCACGCGGATAGACAGCTGCGCGCCGCGCTGCGACGGATCGGCCGGCGTGATGATCTCCAGCAGGTCGGCCAGCTGGGTGTTCACCAGCCACTCCAGGTAGCCGGTGAGATGCAGCGACTTGGCGCGCAGCCGATCCATGCCGGCGCGGCGGAAGATCTCCAGCGAGATGCGCAGCGGCACCATCGCCAGGATCGGCGGATTCGACAACTGCCAGCCTTCCGCGCCCGGGGTGGGGTCGAAGCTCGGCGCCATCTGGAAGCGGTTGTCGCGGCGGTTGCCCCACCAGCCGTGGAAGCGCGGCAGGTCGGCGGTGGCATGGCGCTCGTGCACGAATACGCCGCCGACCGCGCCGGGGCCGGAGTTGACGTACTTGTAGTGGCACCACACGGCGAAATCCATGCCGCTGTCGTTGAGCGCCAGCGGCAGGTTGCCCACCGCGTGGGCCAGGTCGAAGCCGACCTTGCAGCCGCGCGCATGCGCCAGCGCGGTGATCGCCTTGAAGTCGAACGCCTGGCCGGTGCGGTACTGGATGCCCGGCAGCAGCACCAGCGCCACACGGTGGCCGTGTTCGGCCAGCGCACGCTCGATGGCTTCCATGGTCAGCGTGCCGTGCGGGCCGTCGCCCTCCAGCTCGATCAGTGCATCGGCCGGATCGAAACCATGGAAGCGGATCTGCGACTCCACTGCGTAACGGTCGGTGGGAAACGCGCCGGCCTCGATCAGGATCGCCGGGCGCTCGGCGGTGGGGCGATAGAAGCTCACCATCATCAGGTGCAGGTTCACGCCCAGCGTGTTCATCGCCACCACTTCGATCGGCTTGGCGCCGACCAGCGCAGCGAGGTCGTCGCGCAGGTAGTCCTCGTAGTTGAGCCAGGGCGCGCGGCCCTTGAAGTGGCCCTCCACCGCCAGCTCGCCCCAGTAGTCCAGCTCTGCGCTCAGTGCGGGGCGCGCGGCGCGCGGCTGCAGGCCCAGCGAGTTGCCGCAGAAGTAGTGGCCTTCGCCGCCCTCGTGCGGCGGGATCAAAAACTCGTCACGGAAGCCGCGCAGCGGATCGGCGGCATCCTGGGCCTGGGCCCAGGCGAGACTGGCTTGGTACAGATCGGACATGGATCGCTTCCGGCAAAGACGATCCCCAAGGTTACAAGCTCCAGCGCGCCCGGGTCAGCGGGCCAGACTATTGGCTACGTCGTTGCAGCCCTTGTCGAACGCCGCCTGCCACGCGGCGCCCGCCTGGGTCGAAGCCGGACGCAGGCAGCGCAACTGGATCGCGCGACCGTCACGGAACCAGTAGTGCTCGACGTAGGCGATGGTCTCGCCGCTTTCCTTGGCGGTGTAGAGGTAGTCGTTCGGGCCGTTGGAATTGCTGACGCCGCGGATCGGCTGATAGCCGGGCAGGGCCTGCGCCTTGGCATTGGCGTCGCTGACGTAGCGCTGGTAGCCGCCGATGTCGCCCACCTGCTTCACCGTCACGCTGACGCGCGCCAGCGTGTTGCTCGCGGTCGGCGACGGATCGGGCACCTGGAACACCCGCACCTCCGGATCGCCCTGCGTCTCCATGATGCCCATCCAGTTGTCCGGCGTGCTGAAGGTGATCGCACCGTTGGCCATGCTCACGTCGGCGGCGAAGGTCGGACCGGCCACCAGCAGGGCGGCGGCGAGGGCGGCATGGCGCAACAGTTTCATGCGGACTCCGGGGTGGGTGGCGGGATGAGGCCACGTCGGGACGCGGCATCGGCGAAGAATAGCCGCTTGGCGTGGCAAAGGGCCTGCGCGCTGGCGTTGGCGACGTGGAAGCGTGACGGCGCGCACCGGCGCCGGCGATCGATGCCATACCTATAGGTACGGTGGGTGCGCCGTGCGGCGGTCGCGCCGCCGTGCTTATACTTGAGAGCTGACGCTGGCCCGGCGTCACGGCAGGGGGAACTGCATGAACGAGGCACGCAGGCACCGCTACGCGCGCGCCAAGCCGATCGCCTTTGCAGCGATGGAGCTGGATGCTGCGCAGCGGGATGCCTATGTCGACGCCGCCTGCGGTGGCGACGAGGCGCTACGCGACGAAGTGCTGTGGATGCTCGAGGCAGCCGACGACACCAGCGAGGCCCCGCTGCTGCTGCCCCTGCTGGGCGACCTGCACGATGCCAGCGGATCGAGCGTGGCCGGTGCCGGTGCCTGCCAATACCGGCTCGTGCGCCAGCTGGGCGAGGGCGGCATGGGTGTGGTGTACCTGGCCGAGCGCGTCATCGACGAGGGCACGCCGGAAGAGATCCGCCAGCGCGTCGCCCTCAAGTTCATCAACAGCGGCAGCCTGCTGGCGCCCGGCGTGCGTCGGCGCTTCGCCGAGGAGCGGCGCATCCTCGGCTCGCTCAACCATCCGGGTATCGCCCACCTGATCGACGGCGGCAGCACGCGCGACGGCCGCCCGTTCCTCGCGCTGGAGTTCGTCCAGGGCGAGCGCATCGATCAATGGTGCGAGCGGCACCAGCTGCCGCTGCGCCGTCGGGTGGTGCTGTTTCTCAAGGTGTGCGCGGCGGTGCGGCATGCGCACGAGCGGCTGGTCATTCACCGCGACATCAAGCCGGCGAACATCCTGGTGACCGCCGATGGCGAGCCAAAGCTGCTGGATTTCGGCATCGCCCGCCTGCTCGATCACATGGGCGGGGTGGCCAGCGCGCAGACGATGACCATGCAGCGTGCGCTCACGCTGGCCTACGCGAGCCCCGAGCAGGTCCGTGGCGAGCCGCTGGGCACGCGTGCGGACGTGTGGTCGCTGGGCGTGGTGCTGTACCAGCTGGTCTGTGGCGAGCGGCCTTTCGGCAATGCGGAGAGCGATTCACCGCTGGATATCTCCAATGCCATTGTGACCGGGCGCGTGCTACCGCCGAGCCGGCGCCTGCGCCGCGAATCGGCCGTCGCGATCAATCCCAACCGCGCGGTGCCGCCGGACATCGACGCCATCGTGATGAAGGCGCTGCGGCGGAACCCGGCCGAGCGCTACGCCACCGTGGGCGAAATGGTGGCCGATCTGGAGAGCTTCCTCGACCTGCGCCCGGTACGGGCGCGGCGAGGTCATCGCTGGTACCGGATGGGCTTGTACCTGCGCCGCCATCGTGTCGGCCTGGGCGTGGCGGCGGTGATGCTGGCGATGCTGGTGGGCTTCGCGGTCGAGCGGAACACGCAATTGCACCGGGTTGAGCTGGAACGCGACAAGACGCAGGCGATCGCCGACTTCATGCAGGAGCTGTTCGAGAACGCCGATCCCACCCATGCTGGCGGCAGCCACGTCACCGTGCGCCAGGTGCTTGATCGTGGCGCCGCCACCCTGGCGCGGCGCACCGACATCGCTCCGGCGGTGCGCGTGCGCCTGCTGCTGTCGATGGCACGCTCGTACAACCAGCTCAGCCTGGGTGCGAACGCCGTGGCGCTGATGAAACAGGCGATCGAACTGCAGCGCGCCTACGAGCCCGGCGCGCTCGAGCGTGGCCAGGTGTACGCGGCGCTGGGGCGCGGCTACTCCACGATGCTCGATGAGCTGTCGGCGATCCCCGCCAATGCGCGGGCGATCGAGCTGTTGTCCAGTGCGCCGGGCAACCACGCGGACGCGATCCTGCGCGTGCAGATAAACCAGCTCTACAACCATCTGGGGGTGCAGGACATCGCGCTGGATGATGTGCGCCGTCAGATCGAGGCGATCATCGTCAGGCTGGAGCGCCATCCGGAGCGTCATGAGCCCGAACTGCATCTGCAGGCGCTCGCGGTGCTGGCGCTCACTCAGGGCGCGCAGGGGCAGGATGCGCAGGCGATCGCGGTGGCGCAGCGAGCGGTGCGCGAGGCCGGCAAGCTGTTCGTCACCGACGACACCAACCAGCTGTACTACCGCTTCGTCGAAGCGCTGGTGTCCCTGCGCACGCAGCCGCAACAGGCGCTGGACGGCTTCCGCCGCGCGCTGGCCGACTACGATGCGCTGATCGGCACGCCCAGCCCATCGCTGGCCGCCTTGCTGAGCTATTTCGGCGGAGCGCTGGCGCAGATGGGGCGCACCAGCGACGCGGTTCAGGCGCTGGAGCGCGCCAGCCGCATCGCCGGCGACTACGCCGCCGACACGCCCGATTTCTATTTCAATACCCTCGATGCGCTGGCCGGGCAGTACCTCGAGATGCAGCGCTACGCCGACGCCGAGGCGATCGTGCTGCCGCACCTCGATGCGATGCGCCAGCGCGTGGCCAGTGGCTCGGCGTGGGCCAGCACGAATCTGGCCGACGCCCTCAACCTGACCGGCACGGTCGCCCTGCAGCGCGGGCAGGCGGCGCGCGCCCTGGAGCAGTTCCGTCGCGCGCGCGACCTGCTCGGCGAGCGCGAGCAGAAAACCTCACCGGAGAGCTACGCGACCAGCCTTTCCGGCCTCGGTCAGGCCTCGCTGGCGCTGGGCAACCGTCGCCAGGGCAGGGTGTGGCTGGACGCGCTGCGCGGCTTCAACGAAAGTGTGGGGCTGGCGCTGCCCAGTGGGGCGGCGATCGATGCGCAACTGCTTGCCGTGCGTCTGGACGTGGCCAACGGCGAATTTCAGCAGGCCGCTTCATTGGCGGCCACGACAGCGGCACAATCGGATACGCGATGGGGCATCTGTAGCCGCCGTTCGCAGGCCTTGCGGCAACTGGAGTCGCAGGCGCGCCATGGCCTGGGCGCAGCAATGGTGGGCGCATCGTGCGCTTCGGACACCCGCATGGCCATGCACTGACCAGGATCGATGCATGTATGAACGTGATGGATAAACAATCCGAAGTGACCCGCCTGCTGCACTCGGCGCAGGCAGGCGATCCGGACGCCATGGACGAAGCCCTGCGGCAGATGTATGCCGCGCTGCACCGGCTGGCAGGCGCGCAGCTGCGCCAGAATTCCAGCGAACGCACCCTGAGCGCCACCGCACTGGTCAACGAGGCCTACCTGAAGGTATTCGGCGGCAGCGGTTCGCCGGCCTGGGAGAATCGCGGGCACCTGCTTGGCGTGGCTGCGCGTGCGATGCGCGAGGTGCTCATCGACGCCGCGCGCCGCCGGCAGGCGTCGAAGCGGCCGCAGTCGGTTGATCGCATCGAGCTGTCGGAGATCTCCGGCGCGCTCACCCACGAGGTGGACTACGCCGCCCTGCTGGAGTGCATGGAAGCGCTGGAACAGATCGACCCGCGTCAGGCCAACATCGTGTCGATGCGCTTCTTCGTCGGCCTGACGGCCGAGCAGATCGGCACGGCCATGGGCATCTCGCCGGCAACCGTGCAGCGCGAATGGCGTCTCGCCCGAGCCTGGCTGCAGCGGGAACTGCAAGGCTGATCTCAGCTTGGCCCGTCGCGGCCGAGCCTCCCCCTCCGACGTGACCCATGCCGCGCGATCCCCGGTCGCGCGGCTGCCTCCGTGCGCTTCTTTGCATTCACTGAACTTTAGCTGAATGCACGAAAGATGGCCCTGACCAGTTCGTTCGTGCCGGTGCGCACTAACTCCATGGAAGGGCTTGCAACCGCCCGGCGAGGGTTCGCGTAAGGCGGTGCCGTGCTTGTCAGGGTCGCCGATGGCGACCGGTTCCACATCTGCAGCCAGGGGGACATGGGATGACGTCAAGCATCGCGTTTGCGGCGGGGTACCGCGGCGAGCGCATGGCTGCGTCAACCGTGGCCTCGATCCGTCCTCATCACCGGTAGACCCTGTTCTAAGGAGACACAAGCATGGCCAAGCAAAGCAGTCAGAAATTCATCGCCAGGAATCGCGCGCCGCGCGTGCAGATCGAGTACGACGTAGAGGTCTACGGCGCCCAGAAAAAGGTGCAGGTGCCCTTCGTGATGGGCGTGATGTCGGATCTGTCCGGCGCCAACAACGCCGAGCTGCCGGCGATCGAGGATCGCAAGGCGCTGGAGATCGACGTGGACAACTTCGATCAGCGCCTGCAGTCGATGAAGCCGCGCGTCTCCTTCGCCGTGCCCAACACGCTGACGGGCGAGGGCAGCCTCAACGTGGATATCACCTTCGAAAGCATGGACGACTTCTCGCCTGCCGCCGTGGCACGCAAGGTGAGCTCAGTCGCCAAGCTGCTCGAGGCGCGCACCCAACTGGCCAACCTTGGCACCTACATGGACGGCAAGGCCGGTGCCGAAAAGCTCATCGCCCAGGCGATCAACGATCCGGCATTGCTGCAATCACTGGTGTCGGCGCCCAAGCCCGGCGACGACAAGGACGGGGAGTAAGCACACATGGCAACCGAGAAACTGGCCGAAACCGGCGGTGCAACCTCCACCGTCGAAGCGGGCGATTTCGCCGCGCTGCTGAGCAAGGAATTCAAGCCCAAGAGCGAGCGCGCGAAGGAAGAGGTCGAGTCGGCCGTCCGCACGCTGGCCGAGCAGGTGCTGAGCAAGTCGGACATCGTCTCCGACGACGTCACCCAGACCATCAACGCCTACGTGGCCGAGCTTGACCGCAAGATCAGCGAGCAGCTGAACCTGGTCATGCACCACGAAGATTTCCAGAAGCTGGAGAGCGCCTGGCGCGGCCTGCATCATCTGGTGAACAACACCGAGACGGATCAGCAGTTGAAGATCCGCGTGATGAACATCTCCAAGAAGGAGCTGGGCAAGACGCTCAAGCGCTACAAGGGCACCGCCTGGGACCAGAGCCCGATCTTCAAGAAGATGTACGAAGAGGAATACGGCCAGCTCGGTGGTGAGCCGTACGGCTGCCTGGTTGGCGACTACTACTTCGATCACAGCCCGCCCGACGTGGAGATGCTCGGCGGCATCGCCCAGGTGGCAGCAGCAGCGCACGCGCCGTTCATTGCCGCAGCCAACTCCACCCTGATGGGCATGGACAACTGGAACGAGCTGGCGAACCCCCGCGATCTGGCCAAGATCTTCTCCACCCCGGATTACGCCGCCTGGCGTTCGCTGCGCGAGTCCGAAGACGCCAAGTACATCGGCCTCACTATGCCGCGCACGCTGGCCCGCCTGCCGTACGGCGCGGCCACCAACCCGGTGGAAGAGTTCAACTTCGAGGAAGACACCTCCGGGGCCGACTCGTCCAAGTACACCTGGCAGAACGCCGCCTATGCAATGGCGGTGAATATCAACCGCTCGTTCAAGGAATACGGCTGGTGCTCGCGCATCCGCGGCATCGAGTCGGGCGGTGCGGTGGAAGGCCTGCCGGTGCACGCCTTCCCCAGCGACGACGGTGGCGTAGACATGAAGTGCCCCACCGAGATCGCGATCACCGATCGCCGCTCGGCCGAGCTGGACAAGATGGGCCTGATGCCGCTGGTCCACCGCAAGAACTCGGACATGGCCGCCTTCATCAGCGCGCAGTCGCTGGCCAAGCCGGAGGAGTACGACAACCCGGATGCCACCGCCAACGCCGCGCTGAGCTGCCGCCTGCCGTACCTGTTCGCCGCGAGCCGCTTCGCGCATTACCTGAAGTGCATCGTGCGCGACAAGATCGGTTCGTTCTCCAGTCGCGACCAGATGCAGAGCTGGCTGACCAACTGGGTCATGAACTACGTCGACGGTGACCCGGTGAACTCCAGCGAGGAGACCAAGGCGCGCAAGCCGCTGTCGGCCGCCGAAGTGGTGGTGGAAGAGGTGGAGGGCGCTCCGGGGTACTACACCTCGAAGTTCTTCCTCAAGCCGCACTACCAGCTGGAAGGTCTCACCGTGTCGCTGCGGCTGGTCTCGCGCCTGCCGTCCGCGGCCAAGGCCTGATCTAACGCGCGCAAGCCGCGGCACGCCGCGGCTTGCGCGTTGGTACTGCGGCAAGACTGCGACACAAGGGTGCGACAGGGGGCGGTCGCTTCCCGGGCGATGTTCACGACGGCCGTCGGCCGGCGTTTGTCCCCACGCAACAAGGCGTCAACCACGGATCGACCGGTGCGGGGACGTTCCCGAACGGCGTCATCCATCCATCACAGGTGATCGAGGAGAGGTTCCATGGCATTCGACATGCACATCAAGTTCGGCTCGGGCAAGGTCAAGATCGAGGGCTCGTCCAAGCACGCCAAGCACACGGGTGAGGTTCCGATCCTCGCCTGGTCGTGGGGCGCCAGCAACACCGGCGACCTGCACGGCGGCTCGGGCGCCAGCGGCGGCAAGGCCAACGTGCAGGACATTTCCATCACCAAGTACGTCGACAGCTGCTCCAACGCGCTGCTCAACGCGGTGTGCACGGGCGGTCGCATCGACCAGGCGTGGCTGTACGTCACCAACGCCACCGGCGAGCAGACCGACTTCCTCACGCTGGAGCTGAGCGAGGGCATCCTGGTGACCTCGTACTCCACCGGCGGCAGCGGCGGCGAAGACCGTCTGACCGAGAACATCACCCTGCACTTCGGCAAGTTCAAGTACTCCTTCCAGCCGCAGGACGACAAGGGCGCCAAGCTCGGCGGCGCCAAGGACTTCACCTACGACATGCAGAAGGTCGCCGCGGCCTAAGGGCTTCGGTGCAGCGTCCTCGTCCCTCCCGTCAACCAAGGCTTTTGCGTGGATAACACTCCCGAGAACATGCTCAAGGAAGGCCGGCTGGACGAGGCGCTGCAAGCCCTCACCGCGCAGGTGCGGGCCAACCCGGCGGATGGCAAGCGCCGGGTCTTCCTGTTCCAGATGCTCGCGCTGCTGGGGCAGTGGGAGCGGGCCCAGAACCAGCTCACCGTGGCTGGCGAACTGGATCCGCTCAATGCCTTGATGGTCGGTGCCTACAACGTGGCGTTGACCGGTGAACGCGAGCGCGTCGAGGTGCTTGAGGGCCGGCGCGCGCCGGTCATCATCGGCGAGCCGGCGCAGTGGGTGGCGCTCTTGCTGCAGGCGCTCAAGCTCAATGCCGAAGGCCGCCATGCGCAGGCCAGCGCGTTGCGCGAGCAAGCGTTCGAGCAAGCCGAGGCGGTCGGCGGCAGCGTCGATGGCGCTGCGTTCGACTGGATGGCCGATGCCGATCCACGCTTCGGCCCCTGCCTGGAAGTGATCACCAAGAGTGGCTACGCCTGGGCGCCGTTCTCGCGCATCAAGGAGCTCACCTTCGAGGCGCCGAGCGACCTGCGCGACAAGATCTGGGCACCGGTGCAGATCACCTGGGCCAACGGTGGCCAGGCGGTCGGCTTCGTGCCTGCCCGCTACCCCGGAGCCGATCGCGCTGCCGACGGTGAGATCGTGCTGGCCCGGCGTACCGACTGGCTCGACCTTGGCGACGATTTCCAGGTGGCCCAGGGGCAGCGCATGCTGGCGACCGACGCCGGCGAATATCCGCTGCTCGATGTCCGCTCCATCACGTTCGACGTGGGCTGACGGAACGCGCGCCCCATGGCCGAGCTGACCACCCAGGAGCGCCTGCAACCCTCGTTGCTGGACCGGCTGACCGACGACGAGCCGGGCAAGCACGACGAGAGCCGCGACAAGCGAGTGATCACCGCCAACCGCCTGCGCGAGTGCGTGACCCGCGACATCGCCTGGCTGCTCAACTGCGTCAACCTCGGTGACGAAGAGGAGCTGGCCGACTACCCCGAGGTGGCCCGTTCGGTGGTCAACTTCGGCATCCCCGACCTCACCGGCACGGCGCTGTCCGGCGTCGACGCAGCGACGCTGCAGCGGCAGTTGCGCGCGGCGATTCTGGCGTTCGAACCGCGGCTCACCGCCAGCACCCTGCGCGTCACGGTGAACACCGACAGCACGCGTATGGACCGGCAGTCGCTGGTGTTCAACATCGAGTCGGAGATGTGGGCGCAGCCGATCCCGCTGAAGCTCTACCTGAAGACCGAGGTGGACCTGGAAACCGGCACGTTTCGCGTCTCCGAAGGGTTCGGCTGATGAGCATGGATCCGCGCCTGGTGCGCTACTACAACCGCGAGCTGCAGCACGTCCGCGAGATGGGCGGCGAGTTCGCGCGCGAATATCCCAAGATCGCCGGACGGCTGGGGCTGGAAGGCTTCGAGTGCGCCGACCCGTACGTCGAGCGGTTGCTGGAGGGCTTTGCGTTTCTCGCCGCGCGCGTACAGCTCAAGCTCGATGCGCAGTACCCGGTGTTCACCCAGCATCTGCTGGAAATGGTCTACCCGCATTACCTCGCGCCGGTGCCGTCGATGGCCGTGGTGCAGCTGCAGCCCGATCTGAAAGAAGCGGCGCTGGTGGCCGGCCACACGGTGCCCAGGCACACCGCGCTGCGCAGCCAGACCGGTCGCGACGATCGTACCGCCTGCGAGTACCGCACCGCCCACGACGTCACGTTGTGGCCGCTGGAGTTGGCCGAGGCCAAGTATTTCGAGACGCCCGCGGCGCTGGCGGCGGCCGGTGTGCCGATGCCCGAGGGCAAGGCGGTACGGGCTGGCCTGCGGTTGAAATTCCGTGTCACCGCCGGCGCGCCCGCCCATGCGCTGGCGCTGGACAAGCTGCCGGTGTTCATCGCCGGCGCCGACGAGTTGCCCAAGCGTTTGTACGAGCAACTGCTGGGCAACGCCGTGGGCTACGTGGTGCGGGCGCCGGGCCCGTCCGGCGGCATGCTCGCCACGACGTTCCCGGCCGACGCCATCCACACCCGCGGTTTCGACGATAGCGAGGCGCTGATTCCCTACACGGCGCGTTCCTTCAGCGGCTACCGGCTGCTGCAGGAATACTTTGCCTGCCCCGAGCGCTTCCTGTTCGCCGAGTTCACCGGACTGCGGTCTGTGCTGGCCCGCTCGCAGGGCAACGAGTTCGAGATCGACGTGCTGTTCGATCGCAGCATCGCCCGCCTGCACAACGCAGTGGATGCTGGCAACTTCCGGCTGTTCTGCACGCCCGCGATCAACCTGTTCCAGCGCCGCGCCGACCGCATCCACCTGCAGGCCGGCAAGACCGAGTACCACGTGCTGGCCGATCGCACCCGGCCGATGGACTTCGAGATCCACTCGATCAGCGAGGTGGAAGGTTTCGGCGATCGGCAGGAGCCGGAGCTGCGCTTCCAGCCGTTCTATGGCTGCGACGAGCGCACCTGGCACAGCGGCGCGGCGGCCTTCTACACGGTGCGCCGCGAACCGCGCCTGCTCTCGGCACGCCAACAGCTGCACGGTGCGCGATCGAGCTACATCGGCAACGAGATGTTCATTTCGCTGGTCGACGCGCGCGATGCGCCGTTCTCCACCTCGCTGCGCCAGATCGGTATGCAGCTGCTGTGCACCAACCGCGACCTGCCGCTGCAGATGCCGGTGGGCAAGGGCGCCACGGATTTCACCATGGACGCCGGTGCACCGGTGCAGTCGATCCGCTGCGTAGCCGGCCCCACCAAGCCACGCGCGCCCACCGCCACCGGCGAAACCGCCTGGCGATTGCTCAGCCACCTGCAGCTCAACTACGCCTCGCTGCTGGGCGAGGGTAGCGAGCAGGGCGCCTCGGCGCTGCGCGAGATGCTCACGCTGTACTGCGACGAGTTCGACTCCGGCGCGCGGCGACAGATCGAGGGCGTCAAGGCGGTCAGCACCGCGCCGATCGTGCGGCGCATCCCGGTGCCCGGCCCGATCAGCTTCGGGCGCGGCCTGGAGGTCACGCTCACCTGCGACGACGGCGCCTTCGAGGGCACCGGTGCGTTCCTGCTCGGCTCGGTCATGCAGCACTTCTTTGCGCGCTACGTCTCGGTCAACTCGTTCACCGAGACGGTGCTGCGTACCCTGGAACGCAACGAGGTGGCCCGATGGCCGGCACAGCTGGGCAAGCGCCAGATCCTGTAGCGCTGCTGGACGCGCTGCACGAGCACCCGGAGCGCTTCGATTTCTTCGACGCGGTCCGGCGGCTGGAGTGCGCGTATCCGCAGCACCCGCGGCTGGGCGAGTCGACCAAGCCGTCGGAAGATCCGGTACGTCTGTGCCATACGCCGTCGCTGGCGTTCGCGCCGCGCATGCTCGACCGCGTCGACAAGCCCGCCGACGGCAAGCCAGCGCGCCTGCACGGCCTGTTCTTCGGGTTGTTCGGCCCCAATGCGGCGCTGCCGCTGCATCTGACCGAATACGCGCTGGATCGCCAGATCAACGCACGCGACACCACCTTCACCGCGTTCGCCGACATCTTCCATCACCGGATGATGAGCCTGCTCTACCGGGCCTGGGCCGATGCTCAGCCCACCGTGCAATACGACCGCCCGAAGCAGGACCGCTTCGGTACCTACGTCGGCGCGCTGGTGGGCCTGGCTACGCCGCACGTGACCGACCGCGACGCGATGCCGGATCGCTTCAAGCGCTTCTTCGCCGGTCGGCTGTTGCAGCAGGCGCGCAACGCCGAGGGGCTGCAGACGCTGCTGCAGGATTTCTTCCGCATCCCGGTGCGGGTGGTCGAGTTCGTCGCCGAGTGGATGCGCCTGCCGAACGAGGCGCATCTGCGGCTCGGCGGCTCGGCACAGATGGCGTCGCTTGGGCGCACTGCCGTACTGGGCGAGTTCGTGTGGGGCGCGCAGCAGCGCTTCCGCCTGCGCATCGGTCCGCTGGACAGCACGCAGTTCCACCACTTCCTGCCGGGCGGCGAAGCGCTCGAGCAGCTGGTCGCCGCGGTGAAAACCTACGCCGGCGAGGAAAAGGCTTGGGACGTGCAGCTGGTGCTGCGCCGCGAGGAAATTCCCACGACCCGCCTCGGCCAGGCCGGACGCATGGGGCTCACTACCTGGCTCGGCCGGCGCAGCCAGCGGTCCGACGCCGACGACGTCGTGCTGCGGCCCACCGGATGATACGCATGCCACCCGGCCCGCTCCGCTCCCTTCATTCGATCCACGCCCGCGCCCGATGCGCGGGAGTCACCCGCTAACGTCGCAAGGATTCCAGCACCATGGCAGACATCAGCCGCAGCGCTCTGTTCGGCAAGCTCAACAAACTCGCCTACCGCGGCATCGAAAGTGCCACGGTGTTCTGCAAGCTCCGGGGCAACCCGTACATCGAGCTGGTGCACTGGATCCATCAGATCCTGCAGCTGCAGGACTCGGACCTGCACCACATCGTCAAGCAGTTCAACATCAACCCGTCCAATCTGGTGCGCGACGTCACCGACGCGCTGGACCGCCTGCCGCGCGGCTCCACCAGCATCTCGGACATCTCCAGCAACGTGGAGGAGGCGGTGGAGCGCGCCTGGGTGTTCGCCACGCTGATGTTCGGCGAGGCGCAGGTGCGTACCGGTTACCTCATCGTCGGCATCCTGCAGACGCGCAGCCTGCGCAACGTGCTGGTGGGCATCTCCAAGGAGTTCGAGAAGATCAAGCTGGAGACGCTCACCGACCAGTTCGCCGAAGTCGTCGCCGGCTCGCCGGAAGACAACCAGACCGCGTCGGACGGTTTCAAGATGGGCGGTGCGGTGCCGGGCGAGGCCAGCGGTGCGATGGGCCCGGCGCAGATGGGCAAGCAGGAGGCGCTCAAGCAGTTCACGGTGGACCTCACCGAGCAGGCGCGCAGCGGCAAGCTCGATCCCATCGTGGGTCGCGACGACGAGATCCGCCAGGTGGTCGACATCCTCATGCGCCGCCGCCAGAACAATCCGATCCTGGTCGGCGAGGCCGGCGTGGGCAAGACCGCGGTGGTGGAAGGCTTCGCCCAGCGCATCGTGCGCGGCGACGTGCCGCCCTCGCTGAAGGAGGTGGAGCTGCGCACGCTGGACGTGGGCCTGCTGCAGGCCGGCGCCAGCATGAAGGGCGAGTTCGAGCAGCGCCTGCGCTCGGTGATCGAGGAAGTGCAGGCCAGCCCGAAGCCGATCATCCTGTTCGTCGACGAGACCCATACGCTGGTCGGCGCCGGCGGCGCGGCCGGCACCGGCGACGCGGCCAACCTGCTCAAGCCCGCGCTGGCGCGCGGCACCCTGCGCACCATCGGCGCCACCACCTTCGCCGAGTACAAGAAGCACATCGAGAAGGATCCCGCGCTGACCCGCCGCTTCCAGACCGTGCAGGTCGACGAGCCGAGCGAGGAGAAGGCCATCCTGATGATGCGCGGCGTCGCCAGCACGATGGAAAAGCATCACCGCGTGCAGATTCTCGACGAGGCGCTGGAGGCGGCGGTAAAGCTGTCGCACCGCTACATCCCCGCGCGCCAGTTGCCGGACAAGTCGGTCAGCCTGCTCGACACCGCCTGCGCCCGCGTCGCGGTGAGCCAGCATGCGGTGCCGCCGGAAGTGGACGACACCCGCAAGCGCATCGAGGCACTGGAGACCGAGCTTGCGATCATCACCCGCGAGAAGACCGTGGGCGTGGAGGTGGCCGAGCGCGAGGCGTCGGTGCACGAGAAGCTGGCCATCCAGCGCGAGCGGCTGGCGAAGCTCGAAGCCGACTGGCAGGCCGAGAAGGTGCTGGTGGAGCAGATCCTGGCGATCCGCGCGAAGCTGCGTGGCGACAGCGCACCGGTGGAAGGTACCGGCAGCAAGCTGGAAGCCTCCGCCGAGGCCGAGGCGGTCGCCGAGGATCCGGCCACCGCCGTGGAGTTCGATGATGCCGCGCGGGCCGCGGCCCTGGCGGAACTGAAGACCCTGCAGGCGCAGCTCGCCGAGCTGCAGGGCGAGAGCCCGCTGATCCTGCCGACCGTGGACATGATCGCCGTCGGCGCGGTGGTGTCGGACTGGACCGGCATCCCGGTCGGCCGCATGGTCAAGAGCGAGCTGGAGACCGTGATGAACCTCGCCGGCCTGATGGGCAAGCGAGTGATCGGCCAGGACCACGCGATGGAGATGATCGCCAAGCGCATCCAGACCTCGCGCGCGGGCCTGGACAACCCCAACAAGCCGATCGGCGTGTTCATGCTTGCCGGCACCTCTGGCGTGGGCAAGACCGAGACCGCGCTGGCGCTGGCCGAGGCGCTCTACGGCGGCGAGCAGAACGTCATCACCATCAACATGAGCGAGTTCCAGGAGGCGCACACCGTCTCCACGCTCAAGGGTGCGCCTCCCGGCTACGTCGGCTACGGCGAAGGCGGCGTGCTCACTGAGGCGGTGCGCCGCAAGCCGTATTCGGTGGTACTGCTGGACGAGGTGGAGAAAGCCCACCCGGACGTGCACGAGATCTTCTTCCAGGTGTTCGACAAGGGCGTGATGGAAGACGGCGAGGGTCGCCAGATCGATTTCAAGAACACCCTGATCCTGCTCACCACCAACGCCGGCACCGACATGATCGCCGGCCTGTGCAAGGACCCGGAGCTGATGCCCGAGCCGGAGGGTATTGCCAAGGCGCTGCGCGAGCCGCTGCTGAAGATCTTTCCGCCGGCATTGCTGGGTCGACTGGTCACCATCCCGTACTACCCGCTCAGCCCGGCCATGCTCGGCGAGATCGTCAAGCTGCAGCTCAACCGTATCAAGAAGCGCATCGAGGGCCGCTACAGGATTCCGTTCGAGTACGGCGACGACGTGGTGAAGCTGGTGGTCGAGCGCTGCACCGAGAGCGAATCCGGCGGCCGCATGATCGACGCCATCCTCACCAACTCGATGCTGCCGGACATCAGCCGCGAGTTCCTCAACCGGATGATCGACGGCAAGCCGATCGAGCGGGCGAGCGTGGGTGTGAAGGACGGGGATTTCGTCTACGCGTTCTGAGCCGCCCGGTAGTTCGCGCGCAGGGGCGCTGGTCAGGAGACACGATGGCTGCGGCGTCCGACGCGCCGCTCTTTGTGGGCGGCCGCGGGCCATGGCGACCGCCATCGAATTCGTTCAGGAGAAGAAGCTATGCGACTCAACGAAGGCCAGACAGGTGCCTGCCACGCAGGTGGCGAGGACATCGTCTATCCGGAAATCAATACCTGCATGACCCTTACCGTCGTCTACAAGGACCCGGCGTACGTCATCGGGGGGCATTTCTCCCGGCCGGTGCAGGGGATGAAGAGCGTGGCGCCGCTCGAGGTCGTGCAGAACATGCGCTCCAAGCAGGCGCTGATTGGAACGGTCTCGGCGATCTACCTGATCGGCGCGCGGAACGTCTGGGACGGCACGACGATTGCGCCGATATACGCGTTCATTGGCGAGCTGGACGGTGACTTCGAGAAGTTGCAGGAATTCGATACCACCACCTGGAACAGCGTGAACATCAAGTTCGGTTATCTCGGCGACATCGTTGTAGCGCCGACGGCCAGCGGCCGGATAGGTACCGGGCAACCACCTACCCGCTGGTCGTGACGCGACAGCCAGCGGTCGAACGCGTCCCCGGCGCGAGCCGATCCAAGATCGGGCGCATGAAAGGAGCAAGGCCATGGCCAACTACAAGTGCAAGAACGACAAATGCAACGAGGTAGTCACCGCAACGAAGAAGCCGGGCAAGTGCACGAAGTGCGGGAAGAACAAAGGGTGGGACCTGGTGGTAACGGCCACCACCACCGGACGCGATACCTCCGACGTGCCCGAATGGGACAACGCGGCCACCACCGCGCTGACGGCGGCCAACCTGGTCACCGGTAGCACGCTTTCAACATTGGGTGGCCAGCACGGTCTGCCGAACGCCGCCTGCCTGGGGGCGGTCTACGACGCCATCGAGGTGCCGGCCGGCGGCAGCGATCGCAACGCGATCTACTTCAACGCCTTCAGCGCCAACTACGACAACGACACCAGCAAGCTGGCCAAGACCGACCTGGCCTCGAACGCGCCGTTCGCGATAAACAGCACCGCCTCGCACTGCGCCGAACGCGCGTTGTGGAAGAGCATCTCTGGGAGTCTGACCGGCGTGACCCTGCTGGGCATTGGGCAAACCACGCGCCCGTGCCTCTCGTGCTGCGCCCGCTACCGCGCACTGGCAGCCAGCAAGAACATCACCATCCTCATCTATTTCGACAAGAAGTACGACAGCCTGCCGGGCAATACCTGGCTGTTGTTTCCGGCCACCGCCGGGACGGCGATGTACACCACCTGACGGGCGCTGCAACGAGCCGATCACATCCCTCATCCGTACACGCAAGGACGCCCGTCATGTGCACACCCGTTTTCACCAAATCCGCCATCAGCCGCACCTGGGTCAACAAGGTCACCGCCACGGTGGTGACCAAGGCGACTGTGGTGTTGAACTCCACCAACATGGGCGGCGGCAGTGGGCCCAGCAATCTGATCAATCCTCCCGGCTGGCTCGACGGCAGCTGTCCTGCCCATCACAACCGTGGGCACCTGATCGGCAACGCGCTGGGCGGCAAGGGCGACGATGCCGACAATCTGGTGACGCTGACCTCGGGCACCAACCACCCTTTCATGTACGAGTTCGAGGACGCGGTGAGGCGCTTCGTGCTGGCCTGTCCCGGCGTCGACTTCCAGTACGAGGTCGAATGCAACTACGACAAGGAGAACTACACCGCACTGACCGGTTACGACATTCCGGGCGCCGGCGGCAATCCGTTCTGCCTGTTCCCGGCGCCGGCCTTCCTCACGCTGAGTTTGAAAAAGAACCAGGTGCTGCAATCCCTGCAGACCATCAGTGGCTACCTGCCTAAGCCACCGCCCGATCTAGGCACGCTGGCGGCTGTCACGTCGCTGCGTATTCCCAATGGCGGCTACAAACTTTATTCGGGGGCCACGCATACGCTCAGCAATTGCGCCTCGGTAGCCACCGATCCGTCCAACAACGCAGGCCTGAAGCTGGCAGCGAAGAACTACGCCAAGGCGCTGGGCCATGTGAGCTGAGCCTTTCGGAGCGCTGGACAGAAGGAGGCACAGGCATGGCTCTGGCCGGGACAGGGCTGCTGTCCAAGAAAATGGCGTCGATGCGGCCGTCCGTGGTGCCAGTTTGATTCGGGCGCTTTGGGCGCACAAGGCCGGTGCGATAACCGCGTTCAACGGGCCGATGTTTCTTCCTGCGGGTATGTCAGGTGGGCGGTCAGGGTGGCATACGGAAGGATCGGGCCCGTCGTCGACTCGCCCGAAATGTTGTCAAGGTTGATGAAGGCAAAGGAGGAATCGAATGCCGACCATTACTGCGGATTTCAATCACGGCCACAACCACGGGCCCATTTTCTCACGCGGCGAAAATGCCGTGGATCGTCCCGTCAATGACAGGCGGGCGCCGTCGATCAACGTGCGAGCCTACGCGCCGGCCTTGTATGCGCACATCAACGCCGTGAATGAACTCCGGCGCTCTCCATGGGCGTGCGCTGAAGCCCAGGCACTGTCCAAGTTGCTCTGGTACATCAGGCGCGCTGGTTACGTCATCGACTTGAGCCGGATCACGTTTGGGCGCCCCACGGGTTATGACGGCGCCGAGCTCTGGACGCCATGTGACAACTGCCTTGAATGGCTTGAGCAGGCAGGTGGCTGGGGGCCGGATGTCACCTACCGGATCAGGCCAGAGTTGCAATAGGCCGCTGCCGATTCTCTGTGGGAATCGAGCAACGTGTCGCCGGGGACCAGCTCCTTGGTGCTCGCGTTGCCGCCACCGGGAAACCCTGTCGGGATCGAGCGCTGATCGGAGCGATGAAGTCCAATGCTTTCAAAGGAGATATCCGATGGCGAGGTGTCCAGAGTGCCGCGAAAACCTGACTGCCGACGGGATCGGCCATGCGCGCGACTGCTCCCGCCGGCGGGGGCGGGTTCGTCTCACACCCAGTGACGCCCAGGAACTGCGTGAAGAGCGTCGACGACAGGAGCTCGCGCAACGCGAGCGCGAGGCAGAGCATCGACGCCAGATCGTCGCCCGCGCCAGCGCGGCGCTGCTGGGGGCGGCGCCCACCACCAGCTCAAACCGGTCGTCCCTCGATGACGTGGCCTACAACGTTCATAACGCCTACAACTGGCAAGGCCGGGGTGACCAGTGCGTTACCGCAGTGGTGCGCAAAAGCAATGGACGTCATGTCGTATTCGCGCAGCGCTTCATGAACGCGATGGAGGAGTACGGCACCCGTCACTACGCCGATCACGATCTCACGTTCAAGCCCGGCGGGGGCTCGCATCTGCACGCAGAGATGTATGCCGTGCTGCATTATCTGTTGCGCGGTAAACACCCGGGGCGCGAGATCGAGCGCATCGGCGTCAGCAAACCGATCTGTCCTCTGTGTCGAGCGGTACTGACTTATCTCGGCATTCGGTTTTCGGAAAGCTGGGTGACCGCGGAGGCCAGTTCGCACTGGGTCGATCCCTGGAGCCTCTTGCCGGCGACATGCAAGCCGCCGGTCAAGCACTGGCGGAAGGACGAGGACCCGGACGACGGCGTGGGAGGTGGCGGCGGCAGCTCTTTCTCGTCGCCGATCACCGTGTGAATGCCGGTTGGGCGGCAGCAACGGTCGATCTCTGGCCGGCGCGTTCGCACCACATGCGTTCTCTTGCCGCTACCGGGCTTCGCCGCAATCGGGGAAAGGCGCTGACAGGATTTCCGCCTGATTTGCGCACTCTCCCTTGAGAGGACCACATCGCTGCCCTGCGGGGAAGCATGCGCCTGGATGGCATAGATCGGGATCCACGGCGCGGGGTTTCCTCGCGCCGCGATCCGGGGTAATGCGTCGACGACGCTCAGGGCGGATGAGGGGTGGGATGAACATCGAGAGCATGTCTGCACGGCACGCGGGCAACGCGGTGCTGTTCGTGTATGGGTGGCCGGAGCATCGTCATGCCCGGTAAGCCGCTAAGCCGCGAAGAATTCATGGCCCTGGGCGAGCTGGCCAAGGCGCGCCGCCAGCTGGTGGTGAACATGTTCGGCGGGACGAAGCTGGTCTTCGGCACGTCGAGCAAGTTGTCGACGGCCAAGTCGTTCGCCTCGAACGTGAAGTCGATGAAGTCATCGGTCAGCAAGCTGGCCAAGGGCGGCAGCACTGCCAGCAAGGCGGTCAGCCTGCCGGGCATGCGCGAGGCGTTCGAGGGCTTCATGGTGGAGTGCGCCGACGTCCACAACATCCAGGACGTGATCGAGGCGATCGGCGGCGAGGTGTTCAAGGAGCTCGTGGCCGAGGTGACGCCGATCCTCGGCGTGGTCACCAGCGCGGTGAAGCTGGCCAAGGCCGGCAAGGCCGTGGCGCAGGACGGCTACAACCTCTACAAGAGCGACGGCTACAAGCAGGGTTTCCGCATGGGCGATCCGTATGCGGCGGCCGAAGCCATCCAGGTGATCATCAAGCGCGACCTGGCCCAGCACTCGGTGAAGTTGGCCCAGCAAAGCGTGGCCACGGGCGCCAAGATCGGCGGCCTGTTCGCCGATTTCGGCACCGCCACCACCGCCGGTATCGGCGTGGCCAACGCGATGGCCAGCCTGGGCCTGACCCTGGTCAGCCTGGGCTTGGACATCAAGGACATGCGCGCCGGCAACAAGCGCCTGGCGCAGCCCAACGCACTCGATCTGACGGTGTTCAACGAAAGCCCGATCCTGGGCTGCTACCTGATCACCTGCGCCGACACCTCGGCCGTGGCCAACATGTTCGTGGCCGACATTGGCCTGCCGGGCTGGATGGATCGGGTGGAGGCGATGAAGAAAAAGCAGATGGACCCGCTGATCAAGATCGCCACGAAGAACATCGCCTCCTCGCGCCTGCAGTTGGAAGGGCTGGCCTCGGACAAGGGCACGCACGTGAAGAAGGGCTTCTTCGCCAGCGTCAAGAGCAAGGCGCTCAAGCAGCTGCATCTTTCCTGACGGGCGGATCGATCCGTGCGCTGCCTAGCCATGCCAGTCCGGAGCGGGCTTCGCCGGCGGCGCGATCGTTTGGCGAGGAAGACACCATCCGGTCCGCGTACCGCCCGATCACCTGAGCAAGTAGCGAGGCAAGTGACCATGAAGCGATTGGCCAAAGCAACTGGAGCGGGGCTTCGGCACTTTTTCGGGGCGCGCGAGAGCATCAGCCAGCAGAAGAACCTGGGCCGCCAGTTCAAGGCGGCCGACAGCCGTGTGAGCAAGACCAAGATCCTCGCCGTCATGGGCCTGTACGCGCTGTACAAGGGGTCGCCGATCGGTCTGGGCAAAAACATTGCCGACAGCATCAAGGTCGGGCGCTGGAAGCACAGTGACCTGAAGCGCCAGCAGGAGCAGGTGGACGCCTTCCTCGCCAGCACCGGCATGTCGCCGCAGGGCGTCGATGCGGTGTCGCGTTTGATCCGCCAGGGCGTGCAGGGCGACGAGGTCTACGCGAACCTCTCGCCCAACGACGCGCAGATTCTCGCCGGCATCGAGAACGATCTGCATGTCGAAGCCGGTCATTGCGTGAATTTCTGAGCGCAGGAGGGGCGCGGCGCGCCGTTCCCGTGGCCCGAGGCTGCGCGGCGGCCCGGCTGCGCCGGTTTCGCTTCGCGCCGCGCGGTAGCGCCCTGGCGGGCGGTGAGCAGGCCTGATGATCAAATCCGCCGCCCTTTTACGCACCTAACGATGGAGTGCCATGTCGGTCCGCCTGGCGGAACCGGGCTGGCCGCGCGAAACCAGGGGAGATGCCGGATGTTCCAGCGATGCCGTTCGTACGCACTTGCCGCGCCTGCTGGCGCGCGGGCGGGGTACTGAGCCATGCCGCCGGCCGCCCGCCTCACCGACATGCACGTTTGCCCGATGATCACCGGCGTGGTGCCGCACGTGGGCGGCCCGATCACCGCCCCCGGCCGGCCCACGGTGCTGATCGGTGGCCTGCCGGCCGCCCGCATGGGCGACATGGCTACATGCGTCGGCCCGCCGGACAACATCGTGATGGGCTCGCCCAAAGTGCTGATCGGTGGCCAGCCGGCAGCGCGGATGGGCGATAGCTGCGCGCACGGCGGCACCATCGTGCTCGGTTGTTTCACCGTGTTGATCAGTTGAGGAAGGCTTGCATGAACGCCGCCACTCGCCCGTTCCGTCGCTCGCGCAAGGCCGCCAAGGCTGCGCCCAAGGCGTATGCGCCGGTGCTGCAGCGCGCGATCCAGGCGCACCAGGCGGGAAATCTCGGCGACGCCGAGCGCCTGTATGGCGAGGTGCTGGACATGCAGGTGGCGCAGCCCGATGCGCTGCACTTCCTGGGGGTGCTCAGCCATCAGCGCGGTCGCAGCGACGAGGCGCTGGTGCTGATCGGCTCGGCGCTGAAGATCACCCCGCGTCATCCCGATGCGCACAACAATCTGGGCAACGTGCACAAGGAGTGCGGGCGGCTGGCCGATGCCGAGGCCTGCTACCGCCGCGCGCTGGAGTGCGGCCCCGGCCACTACCAGGCGTTGAGCAACCTGGCCGTGGTGCTGGAGGCGCAGGAGCGGCTGGACGATGCGTTCGAGGCCTATACCAGGCTGCTGCAGCAGGCGCCTGGTTATGCCCACGGGCACTACCGGCTGGGCCTTTTCCTGCGTAACCACGCGCAGAACGAGGAGCACCTGGAGCAGTCGGCCGAATGCTTCCGCGAGGCGTTCCGCTGCGACGACCGCAACGTGCGCGCGCTGGAGGGCGTGGGCATCGCGCTGTACATGCTCGGTCGCCACGAGGCAGCCGCCGAGGTCTACCGCGACTGGCTGGCGCGCGAGCCCGACAACCCGGTGCCGCGCCACATGCTCGCGTCCTGCGGTGCGGCCGAAGCGCCGCCGCGGGCCGCCGACGATTACGTGCGTGACGTGTTTGACGGCTTCGCCGACAGCTTCGACGAGCAGCTGCTCAACAATCTCGGCTACCGCGCGCCGGAAGTGCTCATGGGCTTTCTGGACGAGGTACTGCCGTCCGCGCCCGCCTCGCTGGACGTGCTCGACGCCGGCTGCGGCACCGGCCTGTGCGCGCCGCTGGTGCGCGAACGCGCGCGCCAGCTGGTCGGCGTGGATCTGTCCGGCGGCATGGTGGACAAGGCGCGTGCCCGCGGCGGCTACGACGCGCTCGAGGTGGCCGAGCTGACCGCCTGGCTGGGCGCCCGCCGCGACGCGTTCGACCTGGTGATCTCGGCCGACACCCTGGTGTATTTCGGCGAGCTGGGGCCGGTGCTTAGCGCCGCCGCCGGCGCGCTGCGGCCGGGTGGCTGGGTGGGCTTCACGCTGGAGGCGATCGAAGGAGAGGGCGAGCTGGCCGAGCTCACTTCCAGCGGGCGCTATCGCCACTCGCACGCCTACGTGGAGCGCGTGCTGCAAGCCAGCGGCTTTGACCAGATCACGATCCGCCCCGACACCCTGCGCCGCGAAGCGGGCAAGCCGGTGCTGGGCTGGGTGGTGCGCGCGCGCTGCATTTCGACGACGGCCGGCGGCTGAGCCGGCTGCCCTGGAGACATCACCGATGGCCCACGCAATCACCGTACACAGTGATATCGACAACTCCCTGCTGTTCGTGCGGATGCGCGCCAGCGAGCAGCTCGGGCGGCTGTTCTCCTACGAGGTGGAGCTGCTGAGCGAAAACCCCACGGTGAAGCTGCGCAAGTTGCTCGGCACGCCGATGGTGGTGACGCTGAAGACCGACGACGGCTACCAGCGCCATTTCCACGGCATCGTCTGCGAGGCGGCGCAGACCGGCTTCGAGACGATCAGCAAGGTGCGCTACACGCGCTACCGCGTGCAGCTGGTACCCAAGCCGTGGCTGCTTACGCGCAAGGTGGACTGCCGCATCTACACCGCCAAGAGCGTGCCGACCATCGTCAAGGATCTGCTGGGAGAGATCGGCTACGCCGACGTCAAGCTCAGCCTCAGTGGCGATTACGCCGCGCGCGACTACTGCGTGCAGTACCGCGAGAGCACGTTCGACTTCATCACCCGCCTGATGGAACAGGAGGGCATCTACTACTACTTCACCCACACCGCCAGCACGCACACCATGGTGCTGGCCGATGCGCTGGGTGCGCACGCGGCGATCAGCGGCTTTACGCAGATCCCGTACTGCCCGCCGATGGAGTACGGCAAGCGCGAGGCGGCGTCGGTGTTTTCGTGGGGCGCAGCCGAGAGCGTGCACGCGCTGAAGTACCAGCTTACCGACTACGACCCGCTCACCCCGAAGACCTCGCTGCTGGGCACCGAGAACATCGACGACGGCAGCAGCTTCCACGGCGTGTCCGGCCTGGACGTGTTCGACTATCCGGGCATGCACGCGACCGCCGACGACGGCCGCCACTACGCCCAGGTGCGAGTGGAAGCGCTCAACGTGCGGCACCGCGCGTTCGACGGGCAGACCAACGCCTGTGGCATGGCCGCCGGCGGCCTGTTCACGCTGAAGGACTTCCCGCTCGCCGACCTCAACCAGGAATACCTGGTCACCGCCACCACCATCGATCTGTCCGACCCCGGCTACCACGCCGGCGCGGAGCAGGGCGACGAGCCGTTCCAGTGCCGCTTCGAGGCGATCACCTCCAAGACGCCGTTCCGCAACCTGCCCAGCGTGGCCAAGACCCGCGTGGTGGGGTTGCAGACCGCGGTGGTGTGCGGCAGCGACACCGACGAAGAGATCGCGGTGGACAAGTACGGCCGCGTGCAGGTGACGTTCCACTGGAACAAGCCGGACAAGGACAAGGCGCAGAGCTCCTGCCCGGTGCGCGTGGCGTCATCGTGGGCCGGCAAGAACTGGGGCGCGGTGAGCATCCCGCGCGTGGGGCAGGAGGTGGTGGTGAGCTTCCTGGAAGGCGATCCGGACCGCCCGCTGATCATCGGCAGCGTCTACAACGCCGACAACATGCCGCCGTACGCGCTGCCGGACAACAAGACCCAGAGCGGCATCAAGAGCCGCAGCCTGCTCGGCACGGCCGAGGACGCCAACGAGCTGCGCTTCGAGGACAAGAAGGGCTCCGAGCAGTTCTTCATCCACGCGCAGAAGGACATGGTCGAGGAGGTCGAAAACGACCACACGGTCACCATCGACCACGACGAGACCAGCACGATCAAGAACGACCAGACGCTCACCGTGAAGCACGACCAGACCACCACGGTGGAGAACAACCAGACGCTCACCGTCAACAACGACCAGACCGAGACGATCAAGCACGACCGCAAGGTCACCGTGCAGAACGGCGACACGCTCGACGTCACGATGAACGGCACCACCAGCATCGGGCAGAAGTTCAAGCTCAGTGCAGGTACCGAGATCGAGCTGGTCACCGGCGCGTCGAGCATCGTGATGAAGAGCTCGGGCGACATCGAGATCAAGGGCCTCAACATCAAGATCACCGGCGACATCGGCGTGAAGATCGAGGGGCAGGTGGAGGTCGGCATCAAGGCCGGCGCCACCATGGACCTGGGCGCCGGCGCCAGTCTCAAGGCCCACTCGGACGGCATGCTCGAAGTGGCCGGCACCGCCATGACCACGGTCAAGGGCACCATGACTTCGGTCAAGGGTGACGCCATGACCCAGGTCTCCGGCGGCATCATCATGATCGGCTGACGGGGGAATCAGGCATGTCGGCAGTCATCCACGCCTCGGTCCAGATGGAACTCACCCCGGACGCCAGTGCCCGGCTGCGTGCGGACATGTCGCCGCAGACCGCGGTGCAGGAGCTGCTTGCCGCCGGCCAGGCACAGGACGCACTGAAGCTGCTCGCGCGGCTGATGCCCAAGCGCTACGCGGTGGCCTGGCTGTGCCAGTGCGCGCGCGACCAGCCGCTGTCGCAGGAGGATCGCATCGGTGCCTCGCTGGCCGAACAGTGGGTGCGCGATCCCAGCGAGAGCAACCGGCGCGCCGCGTTCGAGTTCGCCCACGCCGGCGGCTACAAGGCGCTGGGTGCGTGGATCGCCGCGGCGGCAGGCTGGTCGGGCGGCAGCCTGGCGCCGGCAGCGCAGGAAACGCCGGTGCCGCCGGCCGAACACCTCACCGCGCGCGCCACGGTGGCCGCGATCAACCTGATGGCCGCGCTCGATGCCACGCAGTTCGAGGCGCGCCGCACCAGCTACATCGAGCGGGCGATGAGCCTGCTGCAGGCCGGCGGAAGCGAGCCATGAGCGCGCTGGCCGACCCGCGTCATCACCAGGCCGCGGCACGACACGGCGCGCAGACGCCGGCGTGCCGGGCCCAAGCAGCAAAGGGGAGCTGAGCGTGTCGACGATACCCACCTTGGTACTGGCGGTAACCGGGGCGCATGCCGCGCAATTCGGCAGCCGCAGCCAGAAGGCGTTCGAAGGCCGTGATGGCAGCATCGGCCGCTCGGAGGATTGCGACTGGGTGCTGAGCTCGTCGGGCGTGTCACGCGTGCACGCCATGATCCGCTGCCTCAACGGCATCTATTTCATCGAGGACCGCAGCACCAACGGCATGCTGCTCAACGGCGTGCCGCTGGTGAAGGGCGAGCCCTCCGCGCTCAAGCACGGCGATCGCCTGCAGATCGACTCGTTCGAGGTGTCGGTGAACGTGCAGGCGGCCGCGCCCGTCGCGCCAGCTCCCGCCCCGGCGCCCGCGCCGGTAGACATCTTCGCCACCTCGCCGCCGCCTTCGTCGTCGCCGTTTCCTCCGCGCGCGGCCGATCCGCTGGACGACTTCCTGGATCTGGGCCTCGGGCCCGCGGCGCCGGCGGGCGGTGGCCTGCGCGATGGCGGCCTGATACCCGACGCCTCGCCGCTGGGGGGCGCCGATCTCGATCCGCTGAGCTTTCTCGATGCGCCGTTCGCCTCGTCGGCGCCGGCCCCTGCCGGTCCCACGCCGGCCACGCCCGGCTGGAACCACAGCGCGGGCATGGAAGACCACTTCCGTCCGCCGACCACCGAGGGGCAGCGCCAGGCGCAGGCGCTGCCGGAGAACTGGGACCTGACCGTGGGCGATTTCGCGCCGCGGTCGCCTGCTCCCGCCCCGGCTCCGGCGCCCGCCTTCGCGCCACCGGCAGCCGCACCGTTTTCCGCCGCGCCGCCTCCGGCCGCGTCGGCGCCAGCGATGGCGGCTCCGTCCGGCGCCATGCCCCTGTCGCCGGACGTGCAGCAGATGCTCGGCATCGTGGTCGACGGCGTGATGGACGTGCTGCGCGCGCGCGCCGAGATCAAGAACACCTTCCGCCTGCCGGTCACCATCATCCAGCGTTCGGAGAACAACCCGCTGAAGTTCGCGCCGAATGCGGATGAGGCGCTGCAGAAGATCCTCTCGCCGCCCAACGCTGCGTTCCTCTCCGGACCGGCCGCGTTCGACGACGCGTTCGACGACATCCGCTGCCATCAGATGGCGATGCTCGCCGGCGTGCGCGCGGCGTTCGAGTCGCTGCTGGCGCACTTCGGCCCGGACCGGCTGGAGCAGGAGGTCGATGGCGGCAAGCGCTCGGCCTTCGGCGGCAAGGCGAAGTACTGGGAGAAGTACCGCGAGAACTTCGAGGCGCTGATCAAGAACCCCGACGACTGCTTCCGGCGCCTGTTCGGCGACGAGTTCGCGCGGGCCTACGAGGAACAGCTGGCGCGGCTGAAGTCGGCGCGGCGCAACAGCGCGCGACGGTAAGCGCATGCACGAAGCGTCGGTGCCATGCCGACGTTGAACCTTTTCGAGATGGGCGCAAAGCGAATGACGCAGAACAACAAAGTGGTATGGAGCGAAGGGCTGTTTCTGCGGCCCCAGCACCTGCAGCAGCACGAGCGCTACCTGGAGCGCTTCGTCGAGCTGCGCGCCGGGGCGCTGCGTCCCTACACCTGGGGCTTCACCGAGCTGGAGCTGGAAACCGACCTGCTCGCCGTGGGCAAGCTCGGCATCAAGCGCGCGCGCGGCGTATTTCCCGACGGCACGCCGTTCGCCATGCCCGGCGACGATCCGCTACCGCCGCCGCTGGACGTGGACGGCAACTGGCGCGACCAGACCGTCTACCTCACTCTGCCGCTGCGCTCGCCGACCCAGCCCGACAGCGGCCGTCCCGAAGCGCCTGCAGAAAAACTGTTCCGCTACCGCGTGCGTGAGGCCGAAGTGCGCGACGCCTCCGGCAGCACCGACGGCACCGCGCTGCTCGAAGTAGGCGGCATGACCGCGCGCCTGCTGCCCGAATCGCAGCCGCTGGAGGGCCTCACCCGGCTGCCGCTGGCGCGCATTGTGGAATGCCGCTCCGACCGTCGCGTGATGCTGGATGAGAGCTTCATGCCCAGCGGCTTCAGCGTGGAAGCGGTGCCACGGCTGGTGACCTTCCTCACTGAACTGCTCGGCCTGCTGCATCAGCGGGGCGAGGCGCTGGCCAGCCGCGTAGCGGTGACCGACCGCGGCGGCGCGGCGGAGATCGCCGACTTCCTGCTGCTGCAGGTGGTCAACCGCTGCCAGCCGCTGGTGGCGCACCTGGCCGAAGCGCCGCTGGTGCATCCGGAGGAGCTGTATCGCGTGATGGTGATGATGGCCGGCGAGCTGGCCACGTTCACCGCGCCGGGCAAGCGGCCCAGCGCGTTCCCCGCGTATCGCCACGAGGCGCTGCGCGAGAGTTTCGAGCCGGTGATCGTCGCGCTGCGCAACAGTCTCAGCGCGGTGATGGAGCAGACCGCCACGCCGATCCCGCTGCAGCAGCGCAAGTTCGGCGTATGGGTGGCGGTGGTACCGGACCTCACCCTGCTCGACACCGCCGCCTTCGTGCTGGCGGCCAAGGCGGATCTGAAGTCCGAGGACCTGCGCCGGCAGCTGCCGGCGGTGTCCAAGATCGGCCCGGTGGAGAAGATTCGCGATCTGGTCAACCTGCAACTGCCGGGCATCGGGGTGAGCCCGATGCCGGTGGCGCCGCGGCAGATCCCGTACAACGCGGGCTATCTGTACTTCGAGTTCGACAAGCACTCGCCGATGTGGCGCGAGTTGAAGACCTCCGGCGGCATCGCCTTCCATTTCGGCAGCGAGTTCGCCGGTCTCGACCTGCAGCTCTGGGCTATCCGAGGAGGGTGAGCACATGAACACACCGAACGGCCCCGGCAACCCGCCCATTCCCGATGACGCCACCGTGGTGCGCCCACGCGGGCAGGCCGGTGCCGCACCGACGCCGGCCGCGCCGGCTTACGCACCACCGCCGCCCGCCGCCGCACCCATTGCAGCGCGACCGATGGAGGCGGCGCGCGCGGACATCAGCGAGTTCCTCGGCGGCGGCATGAACCCGCTGGTGCAGACCGCGAGCCCGCTGCTGCTGCTGGGCGTGCAGCTGCGCCACAGCGTCTCGCCGCCGGATGCCACCCACCTGCGCGACCAGGTGATCGCGCAGGTGCGCAAGTTCGAGAGCCACGCCACCGCCGCCGGCCTGCCGGCGCAGACGGTCACCGCGGCGCGCTACGTCCTGTGCACCATGCTCGACGAGTCGGTGCTCAACGCGCCGTGGGGCGAGCAGAGCGGCTGGGCGCAGAAGACCCTGCTGGTCACCTTTCACGGCGAGTCGTACGGCGGTGCCAAGTTCTTCCAGATCCTGGAGCGGCTGTGCGCCGACTTCAGCCGGCACATCGACCTGATCGAGCTGATGTACCTGTGCCTGGCGCTGGGTTTCGGCGGGCGCTACCAGATCGAATCGGGCGGGCGCGCCAAGCTGGCCGACATCCAGGAAGACCTCTACCGCCGCATCAAGGCGCAGCGCGCGCCGGCCGCCGACGAACTGGCGCCGCACTGGCGCGGCATCGAGGACCGGCGCAACCCGCTGATCCGCTACGTGCCGCTGTGGGTGATCGCGGCGGCCGCGGCGTGCGTGCTGCTGGTCGCCTTCGTGGTGTTCTACACGCGGCTCAACGCGGCCTCCGCGCCGGCCAGTGCGCAGATCGCTCAGATCGGCCTGGACAGCGCCACGCCGCCGGATGCCCGCGCGCTGCCGCCAGTGCCGCACAAGAGCCTCAAGCAACTGCTGGCTCCGGAGGAGCAGGCCGGCAAGCTCACGGTGGACGAGCAGCCCGACGGCACCGCGCTGGTGCGCCTGGGCGCGGCCGACATGTTCGCTTCCGGTGGCGTGGACGTGAGCGCCAGCGAGCTGCCGGTGCTGCACGCGATCACCGCGGCGCTGAACCAGGTGGCCGGACGGGTGATCGTGGTCGGCCACACCGACGACCAGCCGATCCACTCGCTGAAGTTCAAGGACAACTTCGAGCTGTCGGCCGCGCGCGCGCGCTCGGTGCTGGAGATCCTCAGCCAGGGCCTGGACAACCCGGCGCGGCTGGAATCGAGCGGCGCGGGTTCTTCGCAGCCGATCGCGCTGCCGCCGAATCTTCCGGCCAACCGCACGCGCAACCGGCGTGTGGAAATCAAGTACATCCCGGAGGGTTGAGCGCGTGAAAAAGTTTCTTTCCCTGCTCAAGTCCGGCTGGTTCATCGCGCTGGTCGGCCTGCTGCTGCTGTCGCTGCTGATCTGGCTCGGCGGTCCTTACCTCGGCATCGGCGACAGCCAGCCGCTGGCCAGCCCGGTGACGCGGCTGGTGGTGATCATCGTGCTGCTGGTGGTGTGGGTGGTGGCGCTGCAGATCCAGCAGATGCGCCTGCGCAGCAAGACCGCAAAGATGTCCGGCGACATCGCCGGGGCCGATGCCGGTGCGACATCGGTTGGCGGCACCGGCGACGATCGCAGCGTCGGTGAACGCGCCCAGCTCGCCACGCGTTTCCAGGAGGCGGTAGACACGCTGCGCAAGGCCAAGCACGGCGGCGGCAATCTCTACACGCTGCCGTGGTATGTGGTGATCGGCCCGCCGGGCTCGGGCAAGAGCACGCTGCTGCAGAACTCCGGGCTCAACTTCCCGCTGTCGGACCGCTTCGGCAAGCAGGCGCTGCGCGGCATCGGCGGCACCCGCAACTGCGACTGGTGGTTCACCGACGAGGCGGTGTTCCTCGATACCGCCGGGCGCTACACCACGCAGGATTCGGACAAGAACGCCGACGCCTCGGCCTGGGCCGAGTTCCTCAAGCTGCTGCGCCGCTATCGCAAGCGCCGGCCGATCAACGGCGTGGTCATCGCGATGAGCATGTCCGACCTACTGGTGCTGGACGACAACGCACGCTACGAGCACGTGCAGGCCGTGCGCCGCCGGCTAGACGAGCTGGCCGAGCACCTGCGCATCGGCGTGCCGGTGTACCTGGTGCTGACCAAGTGCGACCTGATCGCCGGCTTCAGCGAGTTCTTCGACGACCTGAACCCCGAGCTGCGCAGCCAGGTGTGGGGCGTGTCGTTCCCGGTCAACAAGACCATGGACGGCAGCGCGGCCAAGGCGTTCGCCGACGAGTTCCAGATCCTGCTCGACCGGCTCAACACGCGCGTGCTTGATCGCCTGCACGCCGAGAACGACCGCAGTCGGCGCGCGGCGATCCTGTCGTTCCCGCAGCAACTGGCGGCCCTGCGCGATGTGGCGCGGCAGTTCGTGGAGGGCGTGTTCGCGCCCAACCCCTACGCCAGCCAGCCGCTGCTGCGCGGCGTGTATCTCACCTCGGGCACGCAGGAAGGTGCGCCGATCGACCGCATGATGAGCGCGGTGGCGCGCACCTTCGGCGTGGATGCCGCGCGCGTGCAGGCCAAGGGCGCGCAGCAGCGCACCTTCTTCGTCGAGCGACTGCTCAAGGACGTGCTGTTCAAGGAGTCCGGCTTCGCCGGCACCAACCCGAAGCTCGAGCGGCAGAAGATCCTGCTGCAGGCCGCTTCGTACGCCGGCGTGCTGCTGGCCACCGCGTTGCTGTTCATCGGCATGGCCACCAGCTACGGACGCAACCGCAGCTATCTGGCCAGGGTGCAGCAGGCGCTGGCCGGGTATCCGGTGAAGAGCGATCTCTCCGCGGCGCCCACCCAGAAAGCCTATTTCGCGATGGCGCTGGAGCGGCTCGAAGCGCTGTCGGGCGTGCAGGACGTAGCGCGGCAGTACAAGGGCCACGTGCCGTGGCTGATGCGTTTTGGCCTGTACCAGGGCAAGGCAGTGGGCGGCGAAGTGCACGATGCCTACATCCGCGAGCTCAACGGCATCCTGCTGCCGGGCGTGGCCTCGCAGTTCCGCTCTGGCCTCACCGGCAACGCCAGCGATCCGCAGGCGCTGTACTACTACCTCAAGGGTTACCTGATGCTGGGCGAGCCCAAGCATCAGGATCCGGCCCAGCTGGAGGCGCTGACCACCATCGAGTGGCGCAAGGTGTTCCCCGGTGACGACGTGCTGCAGGCGGCCGCGGCCAAGCACTTCCACGCGCTGGTCGACGAGCCCGGCCGGCTGCGTGCGATCAGTCTGGACAACGGCCTGGTGGAACAGGCGCGCGCCACGCTGCGCACGGCCGACCTGTCGGCGCTGGTCTACGGCAGCCTCAAGCTCTCGGCCGAGGCCAACGGCCCGTCGCCGCTGCAACTGGACAAGGCGCTGGGCCTGCTCGGCAATGTGTTCCGCCGGCGCAGCGGCACGCCGCTTTCGACGCCGTTGCCGGGGTTGTTCACCCAGCCGGTGTTCGCGCAGGAAGTGGGCAAGGGCATCGAACAGGCTGTGAACGACTTCACCAAGGACGATTGGGTGTTCGGCGCCAGCACGATCGACGCGATCGGCAAAGCGCGCCTGCAGCAGCAGGTGCTGGCGCTGTACCAGACCGACTACATCAAGGCCTGGGACGATCTGCTGGCCGACCTGGAACTGCAGCCGATCGCCAACATTCAGGACGCCAGTGCGATTGCCGCCAAGCTGTCCGGCCCCAGCTCGCCGCTCAAGGCCCTGCTCGGCGTGGTACGCGACAACACCCACGACCTGCTGCGCGCGCCGCCGGAAGACGGTGCGGACAAGGCGCTGGACGCGGCGAAGAAGGCGGCCGAGAAGAAGGCCACGCAGAGCGCGCTCAGCCGTGCGCTGGCGGCCGCCGCCGGCTCGGCGCCCGCGGCGACCACGGAGAAACCGGGTGACGCGATCAGCGCGCATTTCGACACGCTCAACAAGCTCAGCGAAGGCGCGCCCGGGGCCGCGCCGATCGACCAGACGCTGGGCGTGCTCGACCAGCTCAGCAAGACGCTGCTGACCATGACCGACTTCAGCAGCGCCGCCGGCCAGCCCAACCCGCAGTTGCTGCTGGCGCAGCAGGCCGCCGCGCAGCTGCCGCCGCCGGTGTCCGGCTGGGTCGCTGCGCTCACCGGCAAGAGCCAGGCGTTAGTGGCCAGCGGCACCAAGGGCGCGCTGGATGATCAGTTCCAGCAGGCGGTGGCGAAGGATTGCGCCGACTTCACCCGCGGCCGCTATCCGTTCGCGCCCAACGGCAAGTCGGAGATCCCGCTGCAGAACTTCGCCGAGCTGTTCGGCTACGGCGGCCAGTTCGACAGCTTCTACAAGCAGACGCTGGAGAAGCTGGTCGACGCCAGCGGCCGCAACTGGCAGTGGAAGAGCGGACCCGGCGCGGTCAGCGGCTCGCCCGGCATGCTGGCGCAGATGCAGCTGGCCGACTCGATCAAGCAGATGTATTTCCGCAACGGCAGCGCCACGCCCGAGGTCGATTTCACCTGGCAGGCGCCGCAGCTCGATGCGGGCATCGGCAAGCTGGTGATCGCCGTCGATGGCCAGAAGTACGAGTACACGCCCGGCGGCGCGATGAGCGCGGCCATGAAATGGCCCGGCCCGCAGCCCGGCCAGGTCTCCTTCACCGCCTACGACACCGCGGGCAACCTGATCAGCAGCGTCGATTACCAGGGCGACTGGGCGTTCTTCCGCGCGCTGCAGGCGGCGTCGCTCACGCGCCAGTCGGACCTGCGCTTCACTGCCACGCTGAACTTCGGCGGCCACATCGCCAAGCTCACGCTGCAGGCGAACAACCTCAAGAACCCGTTCCTCAATACCGACGTGCAACGTTTTCGGTGCGGGGGTTGAGCGATGCCCAATCCAACAGGGGGGATGGCGGCATCGGTGGGTTTCTTCGGCAAGCTGCCGGGCGCGGGTGACTTCGTCCAGCGGCGCTTGCCGGCCGATTTCGTGGAGCGTTGGGATCGGCACTTCGAACACGCCGTGGCGGCCAGTCGCGAGCGCCTGGGCGAGCGCTGGCACGACGCGTGGTACGCCAGCCCGGCCTGGCGCTTCGTGCTGGCACCGGGCGTGTGCGGCGATACCGCCTGGGCTGGGGTGATGGCGCCGGCGTCCGACCGCGTCGGTCGCTGCTTTCCGATGGTGATGGCCGCCGCGCTGGGCAGTGAGCGGGCGGCCGTGGCGCACACCTTGCGCGAATCGCAGCGCTGGTTCGATGCGCTGGAACATGCCCACGCCGAAGCGCGATATCACGCCTCGGCGGCGGACGCGTTCGATGCCCGGCTGGCCAGCCTGCCGGGTCCGCTGGAGGTGCTGCGCAGCGACCCGGCCGCCGCTCTGCAAGGCATCGACTGGCGCACGTCCACGCACTGGCGCATGCCGCTGCGCGTGCACGGTCACGACGAAGCGTTCCTGGAAACGCTGTGGCAGCAGGTGGCTGCCGCCGGCGGTGCATGGTGCCTGTGGTGGACCCACGGCGCCGGCGCCGTGCCGGCCAGCGCGATGCTCACCCAGGGCCTGCCGGCGCCGTCCAGCTATGCCGCCTTCCTCGACGCGGGCCATGCCGATGACAGCTGGCGTTCGCTGCGCTCGTTCGGCGCTTCTGCGCCCGCTGCCGCAGCGTCACCTGCGGCGCCGCCACCGGCCGCGCCCGCACCGGTGGCTGCAGTGGAACCGGCGCACGCACCGACGGCACCGGTGGCCGCACCGGCGACGCTGCCGGACGATCTCTCCGAATTGCTCGAGGGCATCGGTGCGCCCGCGCAGCAGGTTCCGGACGACGTCACGGTGCCGGGTTTCGCGCGCGCCGCCGCGCCGCCCGCACCAACGCCGCCGCCGGCATCCGTACCCGCACCTGCATCCGCTGCGCACGCCGGGCCGGCCGAGCCGTCGCCGGCTCCCGCGGCAGTGGGGATGAACACGGTCTATCGCAGTCCCGACGGCGCACTGACCGTGCTGGCCGCCGACGACGGCGCACACGATCCGCGCTGCCGCGGCGCCGCCACCGCGCAGGCGGGGGCGGCCGCGATGCAGCCGGGCGAGTTCTCCGGCGGCATGCAGAAGCTGCGCGAGCGGCTGCTGGCGCGGCACGCCGCGTTGCAGGCGACCAGCGAGGATCTGATCGATCCGGTGATGGAAGACGCGGCGGTGATCGCGCTGCACACCACCGGCCGCTGGGCGGCGCTGCTGCGCATCGGCACCGGCGAGGCGTGGCAGTGGCGACGTGGCCAGATGCGCCCGGTGTTTGCCGGCGAGAGCGCGTCGGCGTCGGCCGGCGTCGACACCCTGCTGACCAACCGCCGCGGCGCCGTGGCCGTGGGTCTGGGCGGTGCCGGCGAGCCGCAGTGCGATGACATCGTGTGCGCAGTGGAGCCGGGCGACCGCTTCCTGCTGCTGTCCACGCGCCGGCTGATGGCGCTGGACCCGGCGCTGCTGGCGCAGGCGCTGGCGCTGCCGGACTGCGATAGCGCCCGCGCGCGCATCGCCCATGCCTGCGCCCTGGGCACCGATCCTTCGCCGTGGCCGCTGGCCGTCATCGAGATCGCGTCATGACGAACTCCTACGTTTCGGCTGGCCTCAGCGTCACCGGCAAGGTGCGCCGACACAACGAGGACGCGATCCTCGTGCGTGACGACCTCGGCCTGTGGGTGGTGGCCGACGGCATGGGTGGCCATTCGGCCGGTGACTATGCCAGCGCGCTGATCGTCGACCGCCTCGGTGCGCTCAGGCGCGATGGCAGCGTGTTCGATTTCATCGAGGCGATCGAGGACGCGCTGGTGCAGGTCAACACCGACCTGATCGCTACGGCCAACACTCGCGGCGTGGACATCATCGGCTCCACCGTGGTGCTGCTGGTGCACCACAAGGATTTCATGCTGTGCGGATGGGTTGGCGACAGCCGAGCCTACTGCGTGGAGAACGGCCGCCTCGAACAGGTCAGCGCCGACCACGTGCACGGCATGAAGGACGACGTCACCCAGTTCGGCGGACTGCCGGCACAGCCGCAGGCGGGCGCCGGCGTGCTCACCCGCGCGATCGGTGCCGAAGAACAGCTCTTCGTCGACTGGCAGATCGCCGGCTGCCGCGCCGGCATGCAGTTCGTGCTGTGCTCTGACGGCATCAACAAGGAGATGTCCGACGCCGAGATGGAGGTGCAGTGCCGCCCGCAGGACCCGCCGCAGACCGTGCTGAACAACCTGCTCGGCGTGGCGCTGGGCCGGGCCGCGCGAGACAACGTTTCCGCCGTCGTCGTGCGGCTCCAGGATTGAACAAGACTCTCTCTTCATGAATTTTCTCAACGAACTCATCGCCGCCTACCAGGCCGACAAGCTGCAGCTATCGACCCTGCTGGACGTGCTCGCCTCGCGCGGTTCGCAGCCCGAGCCGATCCACCGCGAGGAAGTGGCGCTGGTGCAGCGGCTGGGCGAGGAAGGCAGCCTGTCGGCCGAGGCGGTGGAGGCGCTGCTGTCCCGATTGCGCTCGCTGCAGGGAAACACGGCCCGACCGCCCGCGGCGGACGAGGATGCCACGGTGATCCAGCCCTCCGCTGGCTCGCGCGCGGCGCCGAACGACGCCACCGTGGTCCAACCCACCGGCGCATCGGGCGACCAGGACGCCACCATCGTGCAGCCCGCCTCGGTGCCGCGCGCCGGCGCTGCGCCGGATGACGAGGCCACCATGGTCAAGCCCGCGTCGACGCCGCGCGGCGGCGACGTGCAGGCGACCAGCGTGACCGGCACCCAGGGCGCCACCGGCACCGGTACCGGCACCAGCAGCAGCTTCAACATGGACAGCTGGCAGCGCATGGCCGAGGTCGAGGGCGGCGACTACGCCGCCGTCGGCAGCGTGCTGAAGGGGCGCTTTCACCTAGAGAAGGAGATAGGCCGCGGCGGCATGGGCGTGGTGTTCCTCGCCCGCGACGAGCGCAAGGTCGAGGCACGCGACCGCGACCCGTACGTGGCGGTGAAGGTGCTCAACGACGAGTTCCGCCGCCATCCCGATTCGCTGATCGCCCTGCAGCGCGAGTCGCGCCGCTCGCAGTCGCTGGCGCACGACAACATCGTGCGCGTCTACGACTTCGACAAGGACCGCACGATCGTCTTCATGACGATGGAGTATGTCGACGGCTCGGACCTCAAGACACTGATCCGTGAGCGTGCCTACAACGGCATGCCGTTGGCCAAGGCGCGGCCGCTGATCGAGGGCATGGCGTGGGCGCTCAAGCGCGCGCACGGTGCCGGTGTGGTGCATTCGGACTTCAAACCCGGCAACGTCATGGTCACCCGCGACGGCGTGCCGAAGGTGTTCGACTTCGGCATCGCGCGTGCCGGCAAGCACATGGGCGACCAGGTCGGCGAGCAGACCGTGTTCGACGCCGGTACGCTGGGCGCGCTCACTCCGGCCTACGCCAGCCTGGAGATGATCCAGGGCAAGGAGCCCACCCCCAGCGACGACATCTACGCGCTGGGCTGCGTGGCGTTCGAGCTGCTCACCGGCAAGCACCCGTTCGACAAGGTCAGCGCCGAAGTGGCGATGAAGGAGGGGCGCAAGCCGCCGCCGGTGCCCGGCCTGACCAAACGGCAGTACCAGACGCTGTGCGATGCGGTGGCGTTCACTGGCGACAAGCGATTGAAGAGCGCCGCCGACCTCGTCGAAGGCCTGCGCGAGGTGAGCCTGCGCGAGCGCATCGGGCCGTACATGGTGTTTGGGTCGATCGGCCTGGTGATCCTGGTGGCCGGCGGCTGGGGCGCGCGCCACTACCTGCACCAGCGCGATGTGAACGAGGTAATCGCGCGCTTCCAGCCGTCCGATCCACAGCACTACGCCAACGAAGACCAGGCCGTCAGTGCGCTGGCCACGCTCGGCGACGACGAACGCACGCGGCTGGTGATCGACCAGGGCGAGTTGATCCAGTCGTTCCTGCTCGACCGTATCGACAGCTACTGGAATCCCGCCCGCCAGCGCTACGACTACGCCAAGGCGCAGCACGTGTTCCAGTTGCGCGACCGGCTCAAGCTGTATTCGCCCAAGCTCGATCTCAAGCGCGGCGCGATCGAGCAGGAGCGCAACGACCTGCTCAACCAGCTCGACACGCGCTTGGCGCAGCGCATAGATGCCGGCGCAATCTTCACGGACCAGCCAGACAACGCGGTGGCGATCCTCGCCACCATCCGCGCGATCGACCCCAGCAGCAGCCTGCTGAAGAATGCCGAGCTGGAGCTCAAGTACGACGTCGCCATCGGCAACGCGTTGGCCGCGCACAACGCCGCACAGGCCAGCGATGAGCTGAAGCAGGCGCTGGCGGTACTCCCCGATTCGGCACGACTCAAGCAGCGCGCGGCCCAGGTGGCCGCAGCGACCCAGAGCGCGGCGGCGAGCACCTCGGCGGTGGCCTCGGCCGCCGGCCAGAGCGTGCCGCAGGCGCACCAGGCGCTGCAGGAGCTGGCGGCCAGGCCCACGCTGGATGCCGAGTGGCAGGCCGGGGTGACCCGCGCCATGACGACGCTCGCCAGCGACCGCGGTGCGCAGACGCAGCAGCAGGTGGCTGCGCTGGCCGCCGCCATCGCGGCGCAGGTCGCCACGCAGAACGATCCGCTTCAGTTGCCGCAGGCCCAGCAGGCCGTGGCGCTGGGCTTGAAGTACGCGCCGGCGTCCGCGCCGCTGCTGGCCCAGCGCGATCGTCTGGATGGACTGCAGAAGGCCGTGCAGGCGCGCCTCGATCAGGAGAGCGCCGCGGCCGAGGTCACGGCGCGCATCGAATCGATGAAGCGCGCCGCCGCAGCCAACGACGTGGCCAAGGCGCAGGAAGCGCTGGCGCGCATCCGCACGCTGCAGCCGGACGCCGACTTCCTCAAGCAGGACGGTCCCAAGCTGCTGGCCGATGCCTACCTCGGACAGGCCGCGGCATCCGTGCAGCGCGGTCGTTACAGCGCGGCGTCGGATGCGCTGGGGCGGGCGATCAAGGCGCTGGGCAGCCGCGACGACCTGCGCCAGGCGAAGGCGCGCTACGACGCACTGGCCGACATCATGAAGGCGCGCACGCAAGGTGCCTCCGCGGCGGACCTGGCTCGCATGCGCCAGCAACTGGCGGCCGCGCGCAAGGATGATCCCGAGGCCCTGGGCAAGCTCGAGTCGGCACTGAAGCTGCGTGGGCAACTGCCGCAGGGCAACCTGGCCGACCTGCTCGACAGCCTCAAGCCGGGCGAGGCCACGGCAACCCCGGTGTCGACGCCGAATGCCGAACCAGCCACACCGGCCACATCGACCGCCAGCGGCGCATCGACGCCGACCAAGGGCGCCGCACCCGGCACGCGCCCGGCGCCTGGCGCCCCCAAGGCGCCCGCACCGGCCGGCCAGCCCGGCGCCGCTGCTGGTGCCAGCGCAGCGGCGGCCGGTGGCTCGGACCCCTGCGGCGACCCGGCGCTGGTGGGCAAGGGCCGCATCTGCGCCGATCAGGTGGCCGGCAAGCGCGGGCCCGCGTTGGTGGTGGTGCCGGGGCTGGCTGGCGGGCGGCCGTACGCGCTGTCGCGCGCGGAGGTCAGTGTGAGCGACTTCAACCGCTACTGCAGCACCACGCACCAGTGCACGCCCAAGCCGGTGGAGGATCGCCTGTCCGGCAGCCTGCCGGTCAGCAACATCTCGCTGGCCCAGGCCAAGGCTTACGCTGCGTGGCTCAGCCAGTCCACCGGTTTTACCTATCGGCTGCCGACCGATGCCGAGTGGCTGGCCGCAGCGCGCGCCGGCGGCGGCTGGAAGCAGGCCGCCGACAGCAACTGCGTGCCGCCTACCGCGGCGGCGGATGACGGCACCGGGGCGCCGATTTCCTCGCTGGGACGCAGCCCTAATCCGTGGGGGCTGGTGAACCTCACCGGCAACGTGTGGGAGTGGGTGGTCAGCGGCGGGACAGTGGCCGTGCGCGGCGCCAGCTACACCAGCTACTGGTCCGACTGCACGGTCGACGCGCACCGCGCCGACGGCGGCAACGCGCAGAACGATGTCGGCGTGCGCCTGCTGAGGGAAATCAAATGAACGAACGCGAGCGTCGCGCCAACCAGAGTCTGCGGACCCTGGACGAAGCCCATCGCAACGGGCGCATCACCCGCGAGGACTATCGCGCTCGTCGCCGTGCGCTGCTCGGCAGCCTGTGCGACAGCGATGGCGTCACCGCCCGCAACGCGCTGACGCCGGCCGCGGCCGGGCAGCCGCGCGACGGTGGGGTACAGCGGGTCGCGGTGCCGGCTGGCGACATGGCCAGCGCGCTGTTTCCCGATCGCCGACGGCTGGCCTGGCGACTGTGGCTGGTCGCCTTCGCCGGGCTCGGGCTGTGCGCGCTGCTGCTCTACGCCCTGCTGCAGATGGGGCACGGCTGAACAGCCCGAAGAGGCTGCCAGTGATCAATTTTGTGACGTAGTTACGCATTACAGGGGGAGTGCTGTGATCGCGGCACGGCGGTCAACGGAGAGTCTTCGCGCGCGCGATCCAGTGGGGATGCACAGGGGCGGCAGCCTCGGGCCACGGCGAAGCCGGGTCGGCGCCGGCTGAAAATCTAAGGGGATACGTGTCGTGCGGATTGCTTCTCTGGCAGCAGCCCTGGCGTTGGCCTTGACCGGCAGCCAGGCGTGGGCGCAGGACGTTCCGGCGGCCACGCCCGGCGACGGTGCAACAGCGACGGCCGCGCCGTCGCAACAGATCCTGGTCAGCGGCGTCCCGGCCGGCAGCGATGCCGCTGCCGTGCAGGGCATCGTGCAGGCCGGCTACGCGCAGGCGATGGCGGCAGCGGGTCATCCGCCGGCGTTGACCCAGGCGCAACTGCAGGCGGCCGCCGACGCCATCACCGCGGCGCTGAAGGGCGCCGGCTATGCCGACGCGCATGCCTACCTGCCCGAGCAGGTGCTGGCCTTCACCGTGCACGACACCGCGCCCGCGGTCGCCCAGGCACCTGCCGCACCCGCGGCGCCGGCCACCCCGGCGCCCGCTGCCAAGCCGCCGCTACCGGACAACGTGGTGCCGCCGGTGCGCGACCGCGATGCGGCCGCGGCGCAGACGTTGGCGGTGCAGGGCTTCCGCATCGAAGGCGTGGGCGATCACCCCGACGCGGGCATCACGCCGGCCAGCATGCAGGCGCTGGCCGATGCCCAGCTGAAGAAGCTCGGCGGCGGCGCCACGCCCGCGCGACTGGATTTCGCCCAGTTGCAGCAGGTGGCCGATGCGATGACCGACACCTACCGCAAGGCCGGTTTCATCTTTGGCACCGCGTTCCTGCCGGCGCAGACGGTGGGCGAGGATCACGTAGTGCAGATCCGCGTGCTCGAGGGCACGTTGGGCCGCGTGATCGTCAAGGGCAACAAGCGCTATCGCGCCAGCGCGATCGCCGCATCGGTGGAGCCGCTCAAGGGCAAGGTACTGCGCAAGGGCGACGTGGACACCGCGCTGCTCTACGCGCGCGAGCTGCCGGGCGTGTCGGTGAGCTCCACCTTCCAGCCCGGCGAGAAAACCGGCCAGACCGACCTGCTGATGGTCGCCAACGAGGCCAAGCGCCCGTACACCATCACCACCGGCGCCAACAATTACGGCACCGAACTCACCGGCCGCTACCGCGCGCAGCTGGGAGTCACCTGGAACAGTCCGCTGGGCATCGGTGACAGCTTCGCCGCCAACGTCGACTACGCGATGGACCCACGCAACAACGTCTACGGCGCGCTGGCCTACCGCTTGCCGACCGTGGCAGTGCCGGGCCTGAGCGGGGTGATCGGCGCCACGCGTAGTGAGCTTCAGCTGTCCAACGGCACCTTCGCAGCGCTGGACGTGAAGGGCCCCAGCTCGTCGCAGTACGCCGGCGCGGACTGGAAGTTCGTCAACACCGACGTGCTGCAGATGCAGGCCTCGCTGCACTACATCCGCGAGCGCTCCAAGCTCACCAGCATCGGCATTCCGCTGTCGGACGAGCGCTTCGACGTGGCCGAGCTGGCCTGGGCGATGAACCGCACCGACCAGAAGCTGCACGGTATCGACCTGCTGCAGGTGAGCGTGCGCAAGTCGATCGCCGACCGCTCGGTGGGCGCGGACTTGGTCAGCCCCAACCACGCCAGCAGCTTCCTCAGCACGCGGCTTTCCTACACCCGCCTGCAGTTCCTCACCAAGTCGCAGCGTGCGTATTTCAAGCTGGGCGGTCAGTGGACCAACGACGCGCTGGCGCCGCTGGAGCAGTTCGTGATCGGCGGCCCGGACAGCGTGCGCGCCTACCCGATCGCCGACGGGCTCACCGATCGCGGCTACTACGCCTCGCTGGAATACCACGTCGACGCACCTGGCTTTGGCGACAAGGTGTCGCCGTTCTACGCGCGCCCGTGGCGCGAGCTGCTGGAGCTGGAAGCCTTCGTCGATTACGCGCGCGGCTTCCCCGCCGGTGCCGACCGCGGTGTCGCCGACGCGGTGACCCTCAAGGGCGTAGGTGCGGGCCTGATCTTCCGCCTGCCGCGCTTCCATCGCTTCGAGTTCCACCTGGACGGCTCGGTGCCGATCGGCGGCCCGGACGCTTCGGACAAGAAGGGCTACCACATTTATTCGCGCTTCGGCTTCACGTTTTAGAGCCTGGTCATGATCTCCAAGACCCCCGCGTTGTCATCGAGTGGCCGCCAGGTGGTGGTGCGTGGCGCCGCGCCGACTGGTGGTCAGTTCAGGCCACGCGCTGCCGCATGGTGGCCACTCGGTGACAACCCACAGGGCCGGGCCTGTTTGCCCGCATGCCGGCGTCATCCATCAGTCGTGGACGGACGTCCACTCCCTCCTTCTTCCTTGGCCTGCGCGCAAACGGTTCCCGGCGCGGGGGACTTGGAGACCATGACCACGCTCTAACAGGCCACGACCATGCACACCCACATCGATCCGTCGCATCGTCCGTCACGCCGCAGTCATCGTGCGGAGGCACTCCCGCCGCAACGCAAGGCGCTGCCGCTGTACCTGTCGATGGCGCTGGCCGCCGGCGGCCTGTTTTCCGTGCCCGCACACGCAGGCATGGCCGTACCCGGAGCAAACACCGGCACGGTGTCGGTCACCGCGCTGACCTCGCCGACCGGCGGCACGGTGGTGGGTGGCATCGGCTCGATCAGCCAGAACGGCAACACCACCGTCATCAACCAGATCTCCAACAAGCTCGCGCTGGACTGGCTCACCTTCAACGTCGGCAAGGACGCGACTGTTCAGTTCAACCAGCCCTCGTTCACGGCGGTCGCGCTCAACCGTATTCTCGACCAGAACCCCAGCCAGATATTCGGCCGCATCAACTCCAACGGCCAGGTGTTCCTGATCAACACCCACGGCATCATCTTCGGCTCCACCGCGCAGGTGAACGTTGGCGGCCTGATGGCCAGCACGCTGGACCTCACGCCCAGCGACTTTCTCGCCAATCACTTCAACCTCGACGCCCACGGCGGCAGTGCCGGCGTGGTCAACCATGGAACCATCGCGGCGGCCAGTGGCGGCTCGGTGAGCCTGGTCGGCGGCAGCGTGGCGAATGACGGCCTGATCCTGGCCAACTACGGCAACATCAACCTGGACGGCGCCGACAGGGCGGTGCTCGATTTCGACGGCAACGGCCTGATCAACATCCAGGTCACCGGCGAACTGAAACAGCGCCTGGACGCGAATGCCGCCGTGAGCAACAGCGGCACCCTGCAGGCTGACGGCGGCACCGTGGTGCTGCAGGCCTCGGCAGCGAAAGACCTGTTCACCGACGTGGTGAACAACGCCGGCGTGATCACGGCCGGAGGCATCAATACCGACGGTGGCACCGTACGGCTGGTGGCATCCGGCGGCAACGCGGTCAACAGTGGCAACATCAATGTGTCCGGCGTGCGTGGCGGCAATGCGCAGGTGCTGTCCGATGCCAATGTCGCGGTCACCGGCATCATCGACGCGTCCGGCACCCAGGGTGGTGGAAGCATTCGCGTGGGCGGTGGTTGGCAGGGGGGAGAAGGCCTGCAGCGCTCAGCGATTACCTACGTCGGCCCACAGGCGGTGCTGAACGCCGATGCCAAGGAGTCGGGGAAGGGCGGTTCGGTAGTCGTCTGGTCCGATCGGGCAACCGGTTTCATGGGTGAAATTTCTGCCCGCGGCGGCGCACACGGCGGGGACGGCGGTCGTGCGGAGGTGTCCAGCCACGGCTATCTGCAATTCGACGGGCATGCCGACCTTCGCGCCGACCAAGGCGTGTGGGGCTCGCTGTTGCTGGACCCGGGCAATGTCACCATCAGCAATTCGGCGGACTCCGGCAACGCATTCGGCGCTGGCGGCACTTTCAACGAGGGCGCGGCCGACGCGGACTCGAACATCAAGGTGTCGACCCTGCTCACGCAGCTGGGCACCAGCAATGTCAGTGTGACCGCATCGGGCGATATCAGCGTCCAGAATTCCATCAGCTACGCCGGCAGCAACAACCGCAGCCTGACTCTCACCGCGGGCGGAGCGCTGTCGTTCGCCACCGGTGTGGTGGTCGCCGCCACAGGCACCGGCACGTTGTCGGGCGTGCTCAGTGGCGCCACGGGGGTGACCTTCGCGAGCGGAGCGGGTTTCACCACCAAGGGTGGGACCCTTTCGATCGGTTCAAGCGGTGGGGCGGTCCAGCTCGGCACGCTCTCGCTGGGCACCGGCTCGTTGACGGTCAACGGCACGACGATCACTCAGGTCGGCGGCAGCGCTATCACGCAGGCGGCAGGCGGCGGCAGCAACAGCTTCAATGCGGGTAGCGGTGCGCTCACGCTCGCCAACGCAGGCAACGATTTCAGCGGTGCGGTCAGCCTGACCGGCGGTACCACCCAGATAACGGACCAGACCGGCCTGACCCTGGGCACGCTGGCCACCGGCGCGCTGACCGTCAGCAGCGGCGGGGCGCTGGTGCTGGGCAGTGGTGCGGTGAACGGCAAGCTCGACGCCACCGGCACCACGTCCATTACGGCCAATGGCGTACTCACCGGGCTGAGCGATGCCGCCTTCGCCACGCCGGCGCTATCCGGCAGTGGCAGTTTGAGCGGCAGTGGGTCGATCACCGGCCTGGGCAACACGGCGTTCAATCTCACCGGCACCACGACCGGTACCTACGGTGGAATTACCTTCAGCGGCTTCAGCGCGGCCGATGCCACCCATGTGACAGGCGCCACAGGTTTCGACGACGGCAATACCAGCAGTCTCGGTATGACCTTCGCTGCCGCCACGAACGTCACCGGCACGGGTGCGATCTCCAACGTGACCGGCAGTTTCGCGGACGACACTCTCACGTCGACCGCGAGCGGCATTGCCTATTCGGGCTTCAGCTCGGTTTCGGGCAGCGGCGCGGCAGTGACCGGTGTGGCGGGAGACTTCGACATCGGCACGCAGGTGTCCGCGGCCTCCGGTGTCGACTACAGCGGCTTCAACTTGGGCACGGTCGCCGGTACCGGCGGCGCTGCGACGATCACCGGCACGGGTCAGACCTACACGCTGGACAACATGACCGCCGACAAGGGCAGCAGCGGCGGTATTGGCTGGACCGGCTTCGGCAACATCACCGACAGCACGGGCACGATCCTCTTCGGCACCGGTGGCAGCGTCAGCGGCAACATCACCGCCAAGACGCTGGACTACGGCAGCTACACCAGCGCGGTGACCTTCGATCTGTCCAACGGCACCGCCACGGCCATCGGCGGTACCTGGAGCGGCGTGAGCTCGGTCACTGGCAGCGGCAACAGCGACACGATCGCAGGCGCGAACCAGACCTACACGCTGACCGGCTCCAATGCCGGCAACAACGGTACGGTGAGCTGGACCTCGTTCGAGCAGATCGCCGACGGCGGCACCGGCACGCTGGAGTCGACGGGCGGGCAGACGTACACGTTGACCGGCAGCGACACCGGCACGGTCGCCACGCTGCTTTCCGGCGGCTTCAGCGGCATTGGCAACATCGACGATGGCACCGGCACGGTCGCCTTCGACACTGCTGGCAGTATCAGCGGGAACGTCACCGCCTCCGCACTGGACTACGGCAGCTACGTCGGCGCGGTGAACCTCGACCTGTCCAACGGTGCCGGTAGCACCACGGGTGTCGGCGGCACCTGGAGCGGCGTGACTTCGGTCACCGGCAACGGCAGCAGCGCCACGGTGATCGGTACGGGTCAGACCTACACGCTGGACAACATGACCGCCGACAAGGGGAGCAGCGGCGGTATCGGTTGGTCCGGCTTCGGCAACATCACCGACAGCACCGGCACGATCCTCTTCGGCACCGGTGGCAGCGTCAGCGGCAACATCACCGCCAAGAGGCTGGACTACGGCAGCCACACCGGCGCGGTGACCTTCGATCTGTCCAATGGCGGCAATGCCACCACGGGCATCGGCGGTAGCTGGAGCGGCGTGAGCTCGGTCACTGGCAGCGGCAACAGCGACACGATCGCAGGCGCGAATCAGACCTACACGCTGACCGGCTCCAATGCCGGCAACAACGGCACGGTGAGCTGGACCTCGTTCGAAAACTTGCAGGACGCGGGCATCGGCACGCTCAAGGCCGCCAGTCAGACCTGGAGCCTTACCGGACACAATCAGGGCACGCTCACCGACTTGTCCGGTGCCTTCGGCGGTATGGGCAACCTGGTCGACACGGGAACTGGGCATTTCGTGATGCATTCGGGCACCGACGGCGACGTGTCCGGCAACCTCGACGCGGGTACTGGCGGCAGTATCGACTACACCGGCTACAGCACGCCGGTCGACGTCAATCTGTCCGGCAGCGGCACCACCGGTGTCGGCGGCACCGTCTCCGGCATCGCGTCGATTACGGCCAGCAGTGATCTGGGCGTCAGCGGCATCACCGCTGGCTCGCTCGATATCACCACCACCGGTGCCGGTACCACCACCACACTGGGCACGCTTTCGGTGGGCGTGGATCTGGGCATTGTGGCCAGTGGCGCGGTACTGCAAGGTGGTGCACTGACGGTTTCCGGCGGGACGACAGTGAACGCCGGCGGCAACGCGATCACGCTGATCAATGGCGGCAACGATTTCGTCGGCAGCGTGACCCTGGCCGGTGGCACGACGCAGATCGCCGATCAGAACGCGCTGACCCTGGGCACGCTGTCCACCGGTGCGTTGACGGTCACCAGCCACGGCGCCCTCAACCTCGGCCACGGCGGCGTGGGCGGCGACCTGATCGCGACCAGCAACAACGGCGCGATCACCGAAGGCACCGGTGGCGTGCAGGTGTCGGGCACGAGCAACCTGCAGGCCGGGACGGGCGCGATCACCCTGCTCGACGGTAGCAACCATTTCGCCGGCGCGGTGACCGCCGCGGGGCAGGGGGTGCAGTTGCAGGATGCCGGCGACCTGACGATCGCCGCGCTGAGCAGCGGCACCAACGGCACGGTGAACCTCACCGCCGGCGGCGCGCTGACCTTGCCGGCCTCGGGCATCGATACCGGCACGGCGGATCTCACCCTGGCGGCCAACGGCGGCTCGTTGGCGATGCCCGGCGCGTTGAGCGGCGCGAACGTGACGCTGATCGGTCGCGACGGCATCTCGCTGGGCAACAACCTGAGCAGTGCCGGCACGGTCACGCTGACCAGCAGCAACGGCGCGATCAGCCAGAGCGGCGGCGTGATCACCGCCGGCACGCTGACCGGCAGTTCGGCCGACGCGACCACCCTCGGTAATGCGAACCTGATCACCGCCCTGGGTAGTTTTTCTGCCGCCGGTCTCAGCCTGACCAATGCGCAGGCGCTTACCATCAACGGCCCGGTGGACGGCGGCGGCAGCACGGCGATCACCAGCACCGGCAACCTGGTGCTGGTGGGCAACGTGTCCGGCACCACTACCTCGCTCGATGCCGGCGGCGCGATCAGCCAGAGCGGCGGCATCGTCACAGCGACCACCTTGAACCTCGGCTCGGTCGGCGGCAGCAGCCTGACGAAGAACAACCAGATCGCCAACCTTGGCACGGTCACCAATACCGGCAGCGGCGGCCTGAGCCTGATCAACGCCACCGGCCTCAACCTGGCCGGTGCGCTCAATGTCGGCACGGCCAGCGGCAACGACGTGAGCTTGCAGGTGACGGGTAACCTCACCCAGGCCGGTGGCAGCGTGATCACGGCCGATCGACTCGGCGGCAGCTCCACCGGTGACACCACGTTGGGCGGCAGCAACCAGCTCAATCACCTGGGTGGTTTTAACGCAGCCAACCTGAGCCTGACCAACGCCGCCGCGCTGACGGTCGACGGGCCGCTGGTGGTGCCGGGGACGTTGAACCTCACCACCACCGCCGGCGCGCTCAGCCTGGCCACGGATCTGACCGCCACCACGGTCAATCTGAACTCGGCCTCGGCGCTGATGCTGGCCAACAACATCGATGCCACCACGCTCTCGCTGGTGTCCGGCGGCGCGATTACCCAAGGCGGTGGTGCGCTGACGGTGAGTGGCACGACCACGGTCAATGCCGGCAGCAACGCGATCACACTCATCGACGCCGGCAACGATTTCACCGGCGCGGTGACCCTGACGGGTGGCACCACGCAGATCGCCGACCAGAACGCGCTGACCCTGGGCACGCTGGCTACCGGTGCGCTGACGGTCACCAGCCACGGCGCCCTCAACCTCGGCCACGGCGGCGTGGGCGGCAATCTGACCGCGACCAGCAACAACGGCGCGATCACCGAGGGTACCGGTGGCGTGCAGGTGTCGGGCACGAGCAACCTGCAGGCCGGAACGGGCGCGATCACCCTGCTCGACGGCAACAACCACTTCACCGGCGCGGTGACCGCCGCGGGTCAGGGCGTGCAGTTGCAGGACATCGGCGACCTCACGATCGCGGCGCTCAGCAGCGGCACCAACGGCACGGTGAACCTGACCGCCGGCGGCGCGCTGACCTTGCCGGCCTCGGGGATCGATACCGGCACGGCGAACCTGACGCTGGCGGCCAACGGCGGCTCGCTGGCGATGCCCGGTGCGTTGAGCGGCGCGAACGTGACGCTGATCGGCCGCGACGGCATCTCGCTGGGCAACAACCTGAGCAGCGCCGGCACGGTCACGCTGACCAGCAGCAACGGTGCGATCAGCCAGAGCGGTGGCGTGATCACCGCCGGCACGCTGACCGGAAGCTCGCACGGCAGCACCACGCTCAACCAGGCCAACCTGGTGGGCCAGCTCGGCAACTTCACCGCGGCCAACTTCAGCCTGGTCAATGCGCAGGCGCTGGCGGTAACCGGGGTGCTCTCCACCGTCGGTGGCAGTGGCGCGCTCTCGCTGACTACCACCAGCGGTGCGCTGGATGTGCAGCAGGCGCTCTCCGGCGGAGCGATCACGCTCGATTCGGCCGGCAGCCTGGCGCTGGCGACGAACATCACCGGCAGCGCCGTGACGCTGACCTCCGACGGCAACATCAGCCAGAGCGGCGGCGTGATCCAGGCCGGCACGCTGACCGGCTCGGCTGCCGGCAGCGCCACCCTGAGCAAGGCCAACAAGATCGGTACGCTGGGCAACTTCTCCGCCACCAACGGCCTGGCGCTGAGCAATGCGCAGGCGCTCACGGTGAGCGGCACAGTGGACGGCGGCAGCAGCACCCAGCTCACCACCACGGCGGGCACGCTGACGGCGGGCGGCACGGTCAAGGGTGATGCCATCGCGCTGGCCGGTCAGGGCGGCGTGGCCATCAACGGCACGGTGAACGCCGGTGCCGGCGACATCGCGCTGACGTCCGCCGGCGGGGCGATCACCGAAGGCAGTGCCGGTGCGCTGATCGGTGGCGGTCTGTCCGGTACTTCCGCGGGCGCGATGAGCCTCGGCGGTGCCAACCAGATCGTCACGCTGGGCAACATCACCACCGGCGGCGATTTCAGCTTCCGCGATACCCGCACGCTCACCGTCAACAGCCCGTTGGCGATCAACGGCGGCAACGGCAATCTCAGCCTCACCACCACCGGCAGCACGTCGGACCTGATCCTGGCGACCGACCTCACCGGGCGCACGGTGGCACTGGCGGCGGGCCGCGACATCAATCAGGCCGGCTCGGCGATTCACGCCGCCACGCTCACCGGCAGCGCCGGCCGCGATGCGCATTTCACCGGGGCCAACCACATCGGCGCGCTCGGTGATTTCACCGCCAGCAGCCTTGAGCTCGACAACGCGCAGGCGCTGAACGTCACCGGCTCGGTATCCACCGGCAGCGGCGCGCTGTCGCTTGCGACCACGAGCGGCAAGCTCACCCTCGCGGGCCACGTCAGCGGCGGCGCGACGACGCTCGACGCCGCCGGTGACATGGCGTTGAACGGCGCGCTCAGCGCCAGCTCACTCGCGCTGCAGAGCGGCGGCGCCATTGCCGAAGGCAGTGGCGGGGTGATCACCGCCGGTTCGCTCACCGGCAGCGCGACGGGTGCAACTGTGCTCAACGGCGCCAATCACGTGGGGACGCTCGGCAGTTTCAATGCCGACGGCTTCCAGTTCACCAACGCTGGGGCACTGGCGGTGAACGGCCCCATCGACGGTGGCAGCAGCACGCGGCTGGCGACCACCGCGGGAGACTTGGCCGTGAACGGACGGATCAGCGGCACCAGCACGGAGCTGGTGTCAGCCGGTGCGATCACGCAGGGGAGCAGCGGCAAGGTGGTTGCCGGCACCTTGACGGGTCAGTCGACTGGGGAGACCACACTTGGCGGGGCCAACAGCATCGACACCCTGGGCAGCTTTCGCGCCGCCGCGCTCAGCCTGAGCAACGGCAAGACCCTGGTGGTAGCCGGTCCGGTGGACGGTGGCGCCAGCGCGGTGCTCACCACTACCGCTGGCGACGTGCGTGTGGAGGGTGCGCTGAGTGCTGGTGCGGTGCGGCTGGTATCGGCCGGTTCCATCAGCGAAAGCGGCAGCGGAGCAATCACGGCCACCACGCTCAGCGGTCAGGCAACGGGCGCCACCTCGCTCGGCACCAGCAGCGCACCGGTCGCCAACCACATCGGCACGCTGGGCAACTTCTCTTCGCCCGCGGGTTTCAGCCTCACCAACGCGCAGACGCTCACGCTGGGTTCGGTCGACGGCAGCAGCTTCACCATCGACGCCGGGCATGCGGCGCTGTACCTCGGTGTCACCGGCGGCGACCTGCTGCAGTCCGGCACCACGCCACTGTATGACGGCGCGGGTACGTTCTTCTCGTCCGGAAAGATGGGCACCGCGAAGGATCCGATCTACGTGATCGGCGACTCCGGCCAGGTAATCGCCGACGTCGGCGCACCGCCGGCGTACTTCTACGCGCTGGACCGCCAGGGCAACATCCTGCCGCTCACCGGCGACCTGAGCTTCAACGTGCCCACCTCGCTGTTCTTCGGCAAGGCGCAGAACGGCAACGGTCGCGGCGACGCGTATATCGACCCGAGCGTGATCTCGGCCAACTACCGGTCGTTCGGCATCGTGCCGTCCGGCATCCTGCTGCCGGAAGACCAGCAGCAGTGTCAGCCGGAACTGGAGGATTGCTCGAGTGAGTAAGCGCGTTGTCCGTTCCCGGTGGCATGGCGCGCCGGTGCTGGCGGCCTGCCTGCTGCTGGCGATGGGCACGGTGTCGGCGCAGCTTGCACCGCGCCTGACCGCGCAGCTCGCGCTGGACGAGCTGGCCACGGCGCAGGCCGATCTGGTCAAGAGCCAGCCGCCCGCGGGATCGCCGCTGGCCGCGCTAGGCCAGCAGCTGGCCGGCATGGCCGATGCGTTGCGCCAGAGCGCGGGAGGCAACGCCAACCAGCCGGTGGAACTGGTCGGTGACGCACTGCGTGCACGTATCGCGCGCGCGCACGCGGCGGCGGCACGGGTACAGGCCTACCTCGCCGTGTCCGGCGGCTGCGGCGCGGCCGACACCGCGGCGATGCAGGCGGCACTGTCCGCCGGGGTGGAGCGGCTGGCCGGCGCCACGGCGGCCGGCAAGCAGGTGCCGGCCATCGACAGCGTGCAGAGCATGGCGAACGTGCCGCTGTTCGCCCTGCATCCGGCGGCGCTGCCGGCCGGCAAGCCGCTGGCGTTCGCACTGGTCGGCTCCGACCTCGCCGATGCGCAGTGCGCCGACCCTCGCGTCAGCGCCACCGATGCCGCCGGCAAGCCGTTGGCCAGCCAACCCGTGCTCACCGGAGCCTCGCCGGCGCGGCTGGAATTGCGCTGGCCGGATGCGGTTGCGCTGCCCACCGGCCCCGTGGTGCTGCACGTGGCGACCCAGCGCAAGGTGTTCCTGCTGGGCTGCTCGGCTTTGCCCGAGGCCGATGCGGTAGTGCAGGTGGCGCCGCCGGTGCGGTTCGAGGTGGATTACGTGCTGGAGGCGGTGTGCCCGGCGCAGGGCGGTACCGTGCCGTTGGGGCATGGCCGGTTGCCGACGCTCAACGGCTACGGCGCCACCGTTTCGCAGCCGGTGAATACCTCCGCCTGTGCGGAGCCCGACGCGTACCGGCTTAGCGCGACCGTCACCCAGGCCGACGGCAGCTCGCAGGCCGCCGGTCCGTTCACCCAGAGCGCGCAGGCGACCATTACCGCGGGCTTGCCCGGCGGCTTGTCGATGAGCTGGAGTCCTTCGGCGCAGGCGCTGTTCGTGCGCTCGGGTGCGGCTACCTGCAAGGGCGCGCCCTGACGGCAAGAGTGCAGTCGCAGACGGATGCCCGCGGCCGCGGCAATTCGCTCAGCCGTTCTCGTCCGGGCCGGCGATCACGCGCAGTTCGCTCAACCCGCCCGGCGCGAGATCCTGCATGAGGTCGGCGAAGTTCATTCCCACCAGGCGCTGCGCGCGGCGCAGCAGCAGCGGGATCGGGCTGGAAGGTTCGTGCCGCGCGTAGTACTCGCACAGCTCGTCCAGCCGGCGGCGCACGTCCTCCGGGCTCTGGATGCGACCGTTCGATGCGGCCACGCCAGCCACCGCAGCCGCGCTGCCGCCTTCGGCGCCTTCCGCCGCGTTCTCGTTGTCGGCGCCATCGTCCTGCGGGCTGCGCCGGGTGACCTGCGACTCGACGAATTTCTTCAGTTCGAAGCTGTCCGACAGCAGCAGTTTCAGATCGGGGCCGGCGGTGCCGATGCGCTCATTGAACAGGGCGTCGATCGCCTTGGCCTGCTCGAGGATGCGGCCGGCCGCGTCCAGCGAGGCGACCAGGTCGGCTTCCGGGCAATCCATGCAGCAGGCCTCGATGTCGCTCATCGAGGGCAGGCCTTCACCGTTCGGGTTGTCGCCGACCTTCAGCGTGCCGTTGGCGATGCGCAGGTCGCGCAGCGAGAACCGACCAATGCGCGGGGACTGCACGAACGGCGTGGTGCGCAGGTAGTTGAGCACGCCCAACGGTTCGCCGAACGGCACCACGGCGTTGACCCGCGCGGTGGGGTCGTCGTCGTCCTCGGCGTCCAGCATGGGATGCACGCCGTCCCAGTAGTTCTCCAGCATGCCGCGTACCAGCGCCAGGCCGCCGGCCAGGCCGGCGAGGCCGCCGGTGCGTAGCCAGGCGGTGGACAGGTGCGTGGCCACGCGCAGGTCCTTGGAGCGACCCAGCAGCCCCTCGGCCAGGCTCTTCACTCGATCCCAGTCCGGTTCCTCGGCCGCCTTCACCTCGTCGCCGATGGCGCGCTCGGCCTTGACCGTGGCGGCGCGCTCCAGCGCCATGAAGTCGGCATCGTATTCCAGGTCCGGGCCGCACGGGGCCTCGTCGCTGATGGGCAGGAGCAGGGACTGCAGCGCTTCATCGTTCATGGCGGGCTCGACGATCGGGATGGAAGGGGCGTACGCGCCGGCCGGTGCCGACCGTGCCGCGGGCACGATCGGGCCGGGGCCGTCTCTCTAGGTAGTGCGTTTTCTGGAGCGGAAACCGGTCACGCCGGCCGCGCCGAGGCTCAGCTCTGCGGCAGGCGGTGCGGATCCACCGCCACTCCGGCCAGCGGCTGGCGGCTGCGCTCGACGACGTGGGCGAGCGTGTGGATGTTGTCGACCAGGCGGTCGCTGAGGCGTTCGACCAGCTCGGCGGTGGGCGGGTCGTCGCTCAGTTCGAGCAGGTCGGTGAGACTGCGCTGCAGGTCGCGCAGCGCAGGCAGGGGCGGCAGCGGCTGCTGTTCGCGCAGGGCCTGCGCCACGTGATGCAGGGCATCGGCGGCGTGTTCCACGAAGCCGCCGATCTCGGCCGGTTCCGGCAGCCGCTCGCGGTCGTCGATCAACGCCTCCAGCGCCATCGCCGTGCGCGCCAGCCGGTTGCCGTTGGCGAACAGGGCCTGGGCCAGTTCCAGCAGCGGCAGCGGCGTGCCGGGTTCGCCGCGCATGCGCTCCAGCGAGGCCTGGGCGTTGGTGCGCGCCATGCGCGCGGCGGTGCGCGTCTCGCGGTGCGCATCGCGCTCCCCGGGCGTCGCCAGTGCGGCGAGGTAACGGGCGTAGGCATCGAGCATGTCCGCCAGCGCCGCGCGGGCACGGCCGCGCTCCCAGGTGGGCCACAGCACGTAGGCGATCAGTGCCATGGCGCTGCCCATCGCGGTGTTGATCACGCGGTCGATCACCGCCCCGCCGGGGTCGACCCCTTCGAACGAGAGCAGGATCACCACGGTGCCGGTGAGGGCGGCCACCGCTGCGCCGTAGTGCGCGGTGGCCAGGTAGCGGAAACCCATGCACAACACCGCCATCAGGGCCAAGTGGGCCCACGGCTCGTTCGGCGTCACGTGCAGCAGCGCGGTGGTGAGCAGCAGGCCGAGCACGGTGCCGACCACGCGCAGCAGCCCGAAGTTGAAGGTGGCGGCGAAATCCGGGCGCAGCACGATGGCGGCGGTCATCGGCACCCAGTAGCCGTGCGGCAGCTTGAGCCAGCGGGCCGCGGCCAGCGCGATGCACAGGCACGCGGCGCTGCGCACGGCATGGCGGAACGCCACCGAACGTGGGGTGAGGTTGGCGCGCAACGTGGCCAGCACCGAGTGACTGCGCAGCGCGGTCGGCAGCGGTGTCTCCGCGGCCACCGCGCGCCACTCGCCGCGGCTGCCGGCCCAGCGGGCGTTGCGCACGGCCGCGGCGAGCTGGCCGGTCAGCGCATGGATATGCACGGCCAGGCCACCGCGCGCCTGCGGCTGGTCGAGCAGGGTGCGTTCGCTGGCCTGCAGGCCGCGCAGCGCGCGTTCGGCGTCCTCCGGCGCGTCGCCGGCTTCCAATGCGTCAGCGATGGCGGCCATCACCCGCGCGGCGTCGTGGCGGAAGATCGCGTGCAGGCTGGGATTGGCGCGCAGCTCGGCCAGTGCGGTGAGTTCCAGCCGGATCCGCTCGGCCAGCTCCAGCAGCACACCGAACGCTTCCATGGCGCGGCCGCGGGCGTGATGACGGCCCAGCAGGGTGTGCTGCAGCGCGGTCATCGCCTCGGTGAGTGCGGGCACGTCGGCCTCGTCGTGCGCCTGCTGGCGGGCCAGCTCGGCCAGGCCCCGGAACACCTCGGCCAGCGCCAGGCGCTCTGGCCGGTAGCGCTGCAGCGGCCAGGCGGCCACCGAGAACATTGCCAGCAGCATGCCGCCGGCAAAGATCAGCGCGGCGCTGCCGAACGCGGCCGCCACGGTCGGCAGCGGCGTGGCGGCGGTCACCACCAGCAGGATCATGCTGGTCATGCCCACGCGGGCGATGTCCACGCCGAACAGCACCAGCATGCCGCCGAGGAATCCCGCCACCGCGGTGGCGACCAGCATCGGTCCGAACTGATCGCCGATCAGCATGCCCACCAGCGAGGCCAGCGCGGCCGCCAGCGCCGCCAGCAGTAACCGCCAGATGCGCTGGCGATACGGTCCCGGCTGATCGGAAAACATCGTGTTGAGCGCGCCGGCGCCCACGCCCAGGCCGATCGCCGTGTGCCCGGTGGCCATGCCCACCGCCAGCGGCAGGATCACCGCGGCGGTATTGCGCAGCACCACCCGCAGCGGCACGTCCGGACGCCGCGTGCGGGTCAGGCTTTCCATCACATTGCTGCGGAGCGAGTAGCTGCGGGCGGTCATGCCGCGTCGTTTCCGATGAGGAAGGTGCCGGACGATTCTGCACCAGGCTCCGTCAAGCCGGTGCAGGCGCGACACTGCGCGCCCGCACCTTTACGTCCCTGCGTCAGCCGGCGCTCAGGCGCGGCCGGCGAATTCGCCGGTGGTGGTGTTCACCCACACCTTCTCGTCGTTGCTGATGTACTCGGGCACCTGGATCTCGATGCCGGTGTTGAGCCGGGCCGGCTTGGCGCGCTTGGTGGCGCTGGAGCCCTTCATTTCCGGCGCGGTGTCGACCACCGTCAGCACCACGCTGGTGGGCACCTGCAGGCCGACCGGAGCGTCGTCGATCAGCTGCACGTAATAGCCCTCGACCTCTTCCACGATGTAGCCGGCATTGTCGCCGACCAGCTCGGGGCTGAGCAGGTACTGGGTGTAATCCTCGGCGTCCATGAAGACGAACGCGTCGCCGTCCATGTAGGAGAAGTTGGCGGCGCGACGCACCAGGTCCATCTCCTTCAGGTCGTCGTCGGCGCGCAGGCTGAGGTCGAACTTGCGGCCACCGGGGATCGAATACATGGTGAAGCGGAACGTGACGTTGCCGCCGCGCGCGGTGGGCGCGCTGCGTTCGATGTCGCGCACCTGGTAGACGGTGTCGTCGTGTTCGACCACGTTGCCTTTCTTGACGTCGGAAGCTTTCATGGGTTTGGCCGGAGTGTGAAATAGGGAAGTCGGAAATTGCGGTTTATTTCGCCGTCATTCCCGCGAATGCGGGAATCCACTTTGCTTTTCGACACCAAGGACAAGATGGATTCCCGCATTCGCGGGAATGACGACGCGTTGAAGTGTCCGCTTACTTCGGCTGCAGCCGCACGCCGCCATCCAGGCGAATCGTCTCGCCGTTGATGTAGCGGTTGGTGAGGATGAAGGCGGCGGTGGCGGCGAATTCCTCCGGCTTGCCCAGGCGCGAGGGGAACGGGATCGAGGCGCCCAGCGACTCCTGCACCGCCGGCGGCATGGAGTCCACCATCGGCGTCCAGAAGATACCCGGGGCAATGGTCGCCACGCGGATGCCGAAGCGCGACAGTTCGCGCGCCATCGGCAGGGTCATGCCGACCACGCCACCCTTGGAGGCCGAGTAGGCAGCCTGGCCGATCTGCCCTTCGTAGGCGGCGACCGAGGCGGTGTTGATGATCACGCCGCGCTCGCCATCCTCACCCGCCTCGTTGCCCTGCATCAGCGCAGCGGCGGCCTTGGCCACGTTGAAGCTGCCGACCAGGTTGACCATCACCGTGGTCTGGAACTGCGACAGCGCCATCGGGCCATCCTTGCCCAGCACGCGGCCGGCGCCCAGGATGCCGGCGCAGTTCATCACCACGTTCAGCCCGCCCATCGCCTCGCGCGCGGCGGCCACATTGGCGCTCACACCCTCTTCGGAGGTGACGTCGGTGCGATAGAAGCGCGCGGCCTCACCGAGGCTGGCAGCCGCGACCTGGCCCTTCTCCTCGTTGACGTCGAACAGCGCCACCTTCGCGCCGTGCGCAATGAGGTGCTGGGCGACCGCGTGGCCGAGTCCGGAGGCGCCGCCGGTGATGACGGCCTTGACCTGAGCGAGCTGCATGGAGAGTTCCCGAAGCGTGGAAAACCGCGATTTTAGCGGAGCGGCCGGGGCGCCAGCCATGGGCGCGGCATGCGCTGGTGCAGAACGCCGGACGGATCAGTCGGCGCGGGTCAATCGCGCCTGCCACGCCGGGTGCTCGCGCAACTCGCGAAACGGGATCAGCGGCGGGGGCGGATTTGCCGGTTCGCCGAGCGCCTTCTGCCACACGCCCACGTCCCACCACTGGCCCAGCTTGTAGCCGGCCTGGCGCCACACGCCGGCGGGCGTGAAGCCCATCGCCTCGTGCGCGGCCACGCTGGTGGTGCCGGACAGGGTGATCACGCCCACCGCCTGGTAGATGTGCTGCATGCGCATCGTGTCGAGCAACGCGCCGTACAGCCGGCGGGCGATGCCGCGGCGCTGCGCCTCGGGGCGCACGTAGATTGAGGTCTCAGCGATCCAGTCGTAGGCGGCGCGTTCGCGGAAGCGGCTGGCGTAGGCATAGGCCAGCACCGCGCCGGCTTCCTCCCACACCAGCCAGGGGTACTGCTCCAGCCGGGCCAGCACGCGCTCCCGCATCGCCTCGACGCCCGGCGGCACGGTCTCGAAGGTGGCTACGCCTTCGAGCACGTGCGGCAGGTAGATGGCATGGAACGCCGCGGCATCGTCGCCGGTGGCGATGCGGATCATGCGAGCACCTTCTCCATGCACACGCTGCGCGGATTGGCGTGATGCTCGCCGAACGGCGGGCAGCGGCGGTAGCCGGCGCGTTCGTAGAGCTCCAGCGCCTCAGCCTGGGCGGTCCCCGCTTCCAGTTTCACCTTATGGCCGCCGCGGCTGCGCACGTGAGCTTCCATCGCTTCGAGCAGCTGCTTGCCCAGGCCCAGGCCGCGGCAGGCGGGAAGCACGTACATGCGCTTGATCTCCACGTACTCGCCCTCGTCGATGCACGCGCCGCACGCCACCGGATCGCCGTCCACGCGGGCGGTGAGCAGGGTGACCTGCGGGCGCTGCAGCGCGGCCAGCGACACCGGCTCGATATTGCCGGTGGGATGCAGCTCGGCGAGATAGCCGTCGGTGGGCTCGATCAGCGGGCGCAGCTCGGGCAGGGCCGGGTCGTCGACGCAGAATTCGAGTCGGGGCGGGGCGCAGGTATCGATGCTCACATGTACTTCCAGTTGCGGTGCTTGCCCTCGGCCAGCCATTCCAGCGTGGTTGCGAGGCGCTTGCTGCGGGTGGCGTCGGTTTTCGCACCGGTGATCCAGTCGGTGTACTCGCGCTGCGCGCTCGGGCTGAACGCTTCGAAATGCCGCTTGGCCGTAGCGTGCTTGCGTAGCGCGAGCGCGGCGGCGAGATCCTCCGGTAGGGCGGGCGCAGGCTTGGCGGCGGCGCGCGAACGCGCTGATGGTGCGCCGGTTTCGATGCGCTGCATGGCCGCCTTCACCGCCGCCATCAAGGCGCGCTTGGGCGGCAGGTCACCCACCGCGGTGAGCTTGCCGTACTGGCCCATGCCATCGGCCTCACCGGCCTTCGCGTCCGGCTGCCAGAACCCAAAGCCGCAGTGCTGCTTGAACGCCGCCATCATGCACAGCGGCCGGCCCAGGTACTCGAAGAACGGCATGCGCCACTTCAGCGTCTCGGTTGCTTCCGGGCAGGCCGCGTGCACCACGGCGCGCAGCTGTTCGAGCACGGGGCGAGCGAACGGTGCGGCGGCGGCGATGTAGTCGTCCACGCGCGCGTCGGTGTTCATGGTGCACCTCCTTCTACAGGTCCAGCAGAAAGAAACGGTCGCAGCTGAAGTGGCCGGTGCCGCCCATCGGCGCGCACAGTGGCTTGAAGCCGCTGCGCAGGTACAGCGCCTGGGCCTGGTCCATGCCGGTGAGCGTCTCCAGATAGCAGCGGGCGAAGCCGTGGGCGCGGGCGGCGTCCAGGCAGCGCTGCATCATCGCGGTGCCGGCGCCGATGCCGCGGGCTTCCGGCAGGAAATACATCTTCCGCAGCTCGCACACGTCCGGCTCGCCGTTCTGCAGCGGCGCAATGCCGGCGCCGCCCACCACGCGGCCATTCAGCTCCACCACGAAGTAGCTGCGGCGCGGCTGCGCGTAGGCCGCGGTCATGTGGTCGACCTCGGGATCGTGGATGGCAAAGCCGGGACCGTCGGCGCCGAAGCTCGGCATCACGGTGCGGATGACGCGGGCGACATCCGCGTCGTCGCGCGTCTCGATAGGGCGGATGGTGAAGGCGGTGCTGCGTTCGGTCATGGCGTGGTCGGGGAGGCAGAAACTGTGTCGGGGGAACGATAGACGGTACCGCTCTTCATCACGAACACGGGGTGGCGCAGCGCCTGGATGTCGCGGCTGGGGTCGCCCGCGAACGCGGCCAGGTCAGCGAACTGGCCCGGCGCGATGCGGCCGAAATGATCCTGCTCGCGCAGCACGCGCGCGGCCACATCGGTGGCCGCATGCAGCGCCTGTATCGGCGTCATGCCGTCGGCGACCATCAGCGCCGGTTCGCGCCAGTTCTCGCCGTGCGCGAACACGCCCACGTCGCTGCCGTTGCCGATGGTCACGCCCACTTTCAACGCGGTGCGGAAGGCGTGCTCGGCCTCCTTCATCGCGGGCGTCGGTTCGGACTTCTCGGGCACGTAGTGCTGGAAGTATTCCGAGGTCGCCTCCACCGCGGTGAGCGTGGGCTCGTAGGCGATGCCTTTCTGTTTCATCCGGCGGAAGGTGGCCTCGCTGGTGCCGTAGCCGTGCTCGATGGTGTCCACGCCGGCTTCCACCGCGTTGCGCACGCCCGCCTCGCTCGCCGCGTGCGCGGCGACCGGGCGACCGATCTGGTGGGCGGCGTCGACGATCGCCCGGATCTCGGCCGGCGACAGCGTAGGCATCGTCTCGCCGTGGTCGCCCACGCGGTAGTCGGCGTAGAGCTTGATCCAGTCCGCGCCGCGGGCGGCCTGCTCGCGCACCGCGGCCGCGGCCGCATCCACGCCGGTGACCGGCTGCGCGCCCTGCGGTAGGTCGAGGTCGGGACGGAAGCCGCGCGGCCCCGGGCCGTAGCTGGCGGTGGCCACGATGGCGCGGGTGGCGACGAACATCCGAGGGCCGGGGATCAGGCCGCTGTCGATGGCGCGCTTGATCGACACGTCGGCGAATCCGGCGCCCTCGGTGCCCAGGTCGCGCAGCGCCGTGAAGCCGGCCAGCAGCGTGGCCTTGGCGTGGGCGGCGGCTTCCAGCGTGCGGTAGTCCTGCGGCTCGGTGAGCACTTGGTCGTTCCACAGCGTCTCGTTGTACGGATGCAGGAACAGGTGCGAGTGCAGGTCGATCAGGCCGGGCGTGAGGGTGGTGCCGGGCAGGGCAATGCGTTCAGCATCAGCGGGGGGCTCGATGCTGTCGGCCGGGCCCACGGCGGCGACCTTGCCCTCGTGCACCAACACGACCCAGCCGGTGTGCGCGGCGTCGCCGTCGGCGGTCCACACGCGATCGGGCAGCAGCACGGTGTCCTTCGGTGCTGCATCAGCGACGACGGAGGGCGAGGTGGCGGACAACAACGCGGCGCAGACCGCGGACCAGACTCCAAGACCTACGCGCATTGGGCTCCCCTTGAAACGTTTCTCCTCGCCGATTCTAGCGGGCCCCGCGGTGACGTTTCGCCCACCACGGTAGGAGCGCACCCTGTGCGCGACCTTGGCCCAGACTAGCGGGGCGGCACGTGTGGGATCCGGCCGGCGAGCGGTCGCGCACACGGTGCTCTCCTACAGAGGGTTGTGTCCTTGGGCGGTCGCTCAGGCCGCCGTACGCGCGCGGGTCACCCGGCTGGCGGTTTCCTTGTGCAACTGGGCGGCCAGCCAGGCGCCGGTGGCGACCAGCAGGTCGAGATCGACCCCCGTGGTCATACCCATGCCGTGCAGCATGTACACCACGTCCTCGCTGGCCACGTTGCCCGTCGCGCCTTTCGCATACGGGCAGCCGCCGGTGCCGGAGACCGCGCTGTCGACCACGCGCACGCCTTCCTCCAGGCAGGCCAGGATGTTGGCCAGTGCCTGGCCGTAGGTGTCGTGGAAGTGCACGGCGAGCGCGTCCATCGGCACCTCGTCGGCCACCGCGCGCAGCATGGCGCGCGCCTTCGCCGGCGTGCCCACGCCGATGGTGTCGCCGAGCGATACCTCGTAGCAGCCGGCCGCGTGCAGCCGTTGCGCCACGCGCACCACGTCGGCCACCGGCACCTCGCCCTGGTACGGGCAGCCGAGCACGGTGGAGACGTAGCCGCGCACCTTCACGCCGTCGGTCTTGGCGCGTTCCAGCACCGGCAGAAAGCGTTCGATCGATTCGTCGATCGAAGCGTTGATGTTCTTCCGGTTGAACGCCTCGCTGGCGGCGGAAAACACCGCCACCTCGGTGGCGCCCACGGCGCGTGCGCGCTCGTAGCCCTGCAGGTTCGGCACCAGCACCGGATAGCTCACGCCCGGCACCTTGCGGATGCCGGTGAACACCTCGGCCGCATCGGCCAACTGCGGCACCCACTTCGGGCTGACGAAGCTGGTCGCTTCGATGGTTTGCAGGCCGGTGGAAGACAGCCGATCGATCAGGGCGATCTTCACGTCGGCCGGCAGCAGGGTCTTCTCGTTCTGCAGGCCGTCGCGGGCGCCGACTTCGACGATGCGTACGTGGTTGGTATCGGTCATGGCGGTCTCCGTGGCGGCCCCGGGGGCGTGTAGGAGCCCGCTTGCGGGCGATGCTTTTGCTCCTGATGTCCATCGAAGCCAAGAGCATCGCCCGCGAGCGGGCTCCTACACGGATCAGGCGTGTTCACTCGGTGGCGAAGCGCACCAGCACGGTGTCGGCTTCGACGAAATCGCCCTGGCTCGCGCTGAAGCTTTCGATGGTGCCGGCACGCGGGGCCTTCAAGGCGAGTTCCATCTTCATCGCTTCCATCACGATCAGTTCCTGGCCTTCGGCGACGTTGTCACCGGTGGCGGCTTTCACCAGCACGATGCGGCCGGGCATCGGCGCAACGAGCTGGTTGCCGCCGGCGGCATCGCTGCTTTCCCAGGCGTAGGCCGCGGCACGGCCGAGGTGATGGCGCTGGCCGTCGACGTCGTGCAGCAGCACACGGGTGGCGTCGGCGCGCACGGCCAGGCGCAGCGCGTCTCCGTCGAAGCGGGCGCTCAGGGTTTCGCCGTCGTGGCGGGCGCCGCTGACTTCGCAGCGGTCGTCGCCGTGGCGCATGCGGTAATGGCCGGCGTGGCCGTAGACCTCCACTTCGTAGCGGTGGCCGTGGCGCTCCAGTGCAACCAGCCGGCGGCCTTCGCGGCCAACGCGCCAGGCATCGGCCTGCGCCCAGGGCGAGTGCGGGTCGCTGCTGCCGCGCGCGCCGGCCATCGCGGCGCATTCGTCGTGTAGCAGGGCGGCGGTAGCGGCGGCGAACAGCACGTAATCCGGCGGCGCGACGTCGCCGACGAGGAACTCGTCCAGGTGACGGTCGAGATATCCGGTGTCGATGCGGCCTTCCACCACCACCGGATGGCGCGCCAGCCGCTCGAGAAAGGCGATGTTCGACTTCGGCCCGGCTATCTCGCACGCGGCCAGCGCCTCGCGCAGGCGCAGCAGGGCGCGCGGGCGATCGGCGTCGAACACGATGAGCTTGGCGATCATCGGGTCGTAGAAGATGGTGACCGTGTCGCCTTCGATCACGCCACCGTCCAGCCGCACGTGGTCGGACGGCGCCGGCAGGCGCAGGCGCAGCAGCTTGCCCGAGCCGGGCAGGAAGTTCTGCTCCGGGTCCTCGGCGTAAAGGCGCACCTCGATGGCGTGGCCATGCGCGCGGATCTGCTCCTGGCTGAGCGGCAGCGCTTGGCCCGCGGCCACGCGCAGCTGCCATTCAACCAGGTCAAGCCCCAGCGTGAGCTCGGTCACCGGATGCTCCACCTGCAGGCGGGTGTTCATTTCCATGAAGAAGAACTCGCCGGTCGGTGCCACGATGAACTCCACCGTGCCGGCGCCGACGTAGTTCACCGCCTTGGCCGCAGCCACCGCCGCCTCGCCCATGGCGGCGCGGCGGGCTTCATCGAGGAACGGCGAGGGGGTTTCCTCCAGCACCTTCTGGTAGCGGCGCTGCGCTGAGCACTCGCGCTCGTTGAGATGAATGACGTGGCCTTGGCTGTCACCGAACACCTGGAACTCGATGTGTCGCGGATGCTCGACGTAGCGCTCCAGGATCACCCGCGCGTCACCGAACGAGGACTGCGCCTCGCGCTGGGCCGAGGCCAGCGCGTCGGCGAACTCGGCTTCCTTGCGCACGATGCGCATACCCTTGCCGCCGCCGCCGGCCGCGGCCTTGATCATCAGCGGGAAGCCGGTCTTGCCGGCCTGTTCGGCGAGGAAGGTGCCGTCCTGGTTGTCGCCGTGGTAGCCCGGCACCAGCGGTACGCCGTGGGTTGCCATCAGCGCCTTGGCGGCAGCCTTGGAACCCATCGCCTCGATGCTCTCCGGTCGCGGGCCGATGAAGGCGATGCCGGCGTCGCTGCAGGCGCGCGCAAAGTCGGTGTTCTCCGAAAGGAAGCCATAGCCCGGATGGATCGCCTGCGCGCCGGCCTTCTTCGCCACCGCCAGAATCGCGTCGCCGCGCAAATACGAATCGGCTGGGCGGGGGCCGCCGATCGGGAACGCCTCGTCCGCCAGGCGCACGTGCTGGGCGTCGGCATCCGCTTCGGAATAGACCGCGATGGTGCGGATGCCGAGGCGCCGGCAGGTGCGGATCACGCGGCAGGCGATCTCGCCGCGGTTGGCAATCAAAACGCGCTCGAACATACGGAGTCCCTGGATGGCGTGCGCCGCGATGCAAAGCCCGAAACGGTAGCAGAAGGGCGCTTTCCAGCCGATGCGCAGCGCAGCAAGGCGGGGGCCATCGTGGATTTGGCGGTGTGGTTGCGAGGGGAGGGATGATCGCGCACTGACGTGCGCTCCTGCAGGCCACGCCTTCGCAGGAGCTCTCCCTGATCTAGCCTTACGATGAGGCGCGCGCTGATTACGCTTCGGTCAGCGCAGGGGCGGGTGACTACACCACCCAGGCGGCCGCCCGCTTGCCCAAAAACGCCCCCAGGCCTTCCTGCCCCTCGGCCGAAACCCGCAGCCGGGCGATCAATGCCGCGTTTTCCTGGTCGAGTTTCTCCGCGCCGGCTTCGTCCAGCCCGGCCATCCCCAGCGCCAGCGTCTTCGCCTCCGCCTGCGCCATCGGGCCGGCCTTGGCCAGAAAACCCAGCACGCGCTCCACCGCTTGATCGAGCTGCTCGCGCGGCACCGCCTCGTGCAGCAGGCCGATGCGCGCCGCCGCGGCCGCGTCGAAGAATTCGCCGGTGAGGAACAGCCGGCGCGCCTGGCGCAGGCCGATCGCGGCGATCACGTAGGGCGAGATCACCGCCGGCACCAGCCCGAGCTTCACCTCGGTGAGCCCGAATTTCGCGCCTTCCACGCCGATGGCGATATCGCAGCAGGCGATCAACCCCACACCGCCGCCGAACGCGGCGCCGTTGACGCGGGCGATGGTCGGCTTGGGGCAGAACTGCAGGCGGCGCATGAGCCGAGCCAGGCGTGTCGAATCGTCGCGGTTCTGCTGCTCGCTGGCCTGCGCCATCGAACGCATCCAGTTGAGGTCGGCGCCGGCGGAGAAGCTCTCGCCCTCGCCGGTGAGCACGACAGCGCGCACGTTCTCGTCGCGGCCAGCGTCTTCGAACGCGGCGGTCAGCTCGGCGATCAACGCGTCGTCGAAGGCGTTGTGCACCTCCGGGCGGTTCAGAGCGATGCGGCGCACGCGGTCCTGGTCGGCGATCGAGAGGCAGCTCGTCATGGCAAAGTCCTTGGCAAAGAGCCGCGATGATAAACGCCCGCCCACCGCGGGGCGGGCTTGAATGCGGCGGGGCAGGGAACGATATACAATGCGAACCATTCCTATTTAGGCCAAAGCCTGTGCGCCTGTCCGACCTGCCCAAGGGTTCGCCTGCCGTGGTGGACCGTGTGGATGATGCCCATCTGGACGATGCGATCGCCCAGCGCCTGCGCGACCTCGGTTTCGTCGCGGGCGAGCCGGTGCGGCTGGTGGCACGCGGCCCGCTCGGCGCCGATCCGCTGCTGATCCAGGTCGGCTCCACCCGTTTCGCTCTGCGGCGCAGCGAGGCGGCACGGATCACGGTGCGCATGCAGGAGGCGGCGTGAGCGCCAGCACCCTGCGTATCGCTCTGGTCGGCAACCCCAACTGCGGCAAGACCGCGCTGTTCAATCAGCTCACCGGCGGGCGGCAGAAGGTCGCCAACTACGCTGGGGTGACGGTGGAGCGCAAGGAGGGCCGCTTCACCGCGCCGTCCGGTCGCGTGCTGCACGTGCTGGATCTGCCGGGCACCTACAGCCTCGATGCGACCAGCCCGGACGAGCAGATCACCCACGACGTCTGTGCCGGCAACTACCCCGGTGAGCCGGCGCCGGATCTGATCGTCTGCGTGGCCGACGCCACCAACCTGCGCCTGCACCTGCGCTTCGTGCTGGAGGTGAAGCGTCTGGGCCGGCCGATGGTGCTGGCGCTGAACATGATGGATGCGGCGCGCCGCCGCGGGGTCACCATCGACGTGGCCGAACTCTCGCGCCGGCTGGGCATGCCGGTGGTGGAAACGGTGGCCGTGCGGCGCGACGGCGTGAAGGCGTTGATCGAACGTGTAGACGGCGCGATGCCGGTCGCCGCACCGGTGCAACCGGACGATCCGGTCAGCCGCGCCGACCTGCATGCCGAGGTACGCGCGCTGCTGGCCGCCACCGTCACCATGCCGCGCGCCACCGACGCGGTGGACGATGCGCTGGACCGCTGGGCGCTGCATCCGGTGTTCGGGCTGGCGATCCTGGCGGCGGTGATGTTCCTGGTGTTCCAGGCGGTGTATTCGGTGGGCAAGCCGATGACCGATGCTATCGCCGATGGCTTCGACTGGATGGGCGCACACGTCGCCGCGTGGATGCCGGCCGGACCGCTGCAGAGCCTGGTCACCGACGGCATCTTTGGGGGCATCGGCACGGTGCTCGGCTTCCTGCCCGAGATCCTGGTGCTGTTCGTGTTCATCCTCACGCTGGAGGAATCCGGCTACCTGCCGCGCGCGGCGTTCCTGCTCGATCGTCTGATGGTGTCGGTGGGCCTCACCGGGCGCTCGTTCATTCCGCTGTTGTCGAGCTTTGCCTGCGCCATCCCCGGCATCATGGGCACGCGCTCGATCACCGATCCGCGCGACCGCCTGGCGACGATCCTGGTGGCACCGCTGATGACCTGTTCGGCGCGCCTGCCGGTGTATGCGCTGCTGATCGGCGCGTTCATTCCCTCGCGCCGGGTGCTGGGAGTGTTCAACCTGCAGGGCATGGTGTTGTTCGCGCTGTACGCCATCGGCATCCTCGGCGCGATGCTGGTGGGCTGGGTGATGAAGCGCATCCGCCGCGACAAGAGCGAGCATGCGCTGTTGATGGAACTGCCGTCCTACCGCCTGCCTAAATTGCGCGACGTGTCGATCGGCCTGTGGGAGCGCGGCATGATTTTCGTCAAGCGGCTCACCGGCGTGATCCTGGCGCTGACCGTGATCATGTGGTTCATCTCCACCTTCCCGGGGCCGCCGCCGGGCGCCACCGAGCCGGCCATCGAGTACTCCATCGCCGGCTACCTGGGCCGCGGCCTGCAGCACATCTTCGCCCCGATCGGCTTCAACTGGCAGATCAGCCTGTCACTGATTCCCGCCTTCGCTGCGCGCGAGACCGCGGTGGCCGCGCTGGCCACGGTGTACGCCGTGGGTGGCGATGCGGTGGGCGGCGCGGGGCTCGGCCACGCGCTGGCGGTGAACTTCCCGCTGGCCAGCGCGCTGTCGCTGCTGGTGTGGTTCGCGTTCGCACCGCAGTGCATGTCCACGCTGGCGGTGATCCGCCGCGAGACCGACTCCTGGCGCAATGTGGCGATCTCCTTCGGCTACATGTTCGCGCTGGCGTACCTGGCCTCCTTCATCACCTACCACGTCGCGGTGTGGCTCTCGTGAGCACGGGCCTGCTCGCGCAGTACGTGGTGATCGGGCTGATTCTCCTGGTCAGCGTCGCCGTCGTGGTGCGCAAGCTGGCACCCAAGCGCAGCGCCCGCTGGCTGGCTGCTGCCGCATTGCGGCTGGATCGCCCCGGCGCTCCCGGCTGGAAGCGGTGGCTGGCGCATGCCATGCAACCGAAACAGACCACCGGCAACTGCAGCGATGGCTGCGATACCTGCGGCGCCTGCGGTCCCAAGCCACCCGCGGCGGCGCACCCTGACGCACCGATGCCGCTACATTTTCGTCCCCGCGAGAAATAGTTCGAAGCGACCTCGGCGCCAAGCCGTCCACGGCGCTGGCTCAGACCAGCTGCAATTGCACGCCGAGCCCTTCGAGCGCCTCGACGTATTCGGCCGGCGCGCTGGCGTCACTGATCACCATGTCGAGCGCTTTCATCGGCGCGATCACCGACAGGCTGCGCTGGCCGAACTTGCTGGCGTCCAGCACCGCGACGGTCTGTCGCGACACCCGCACCATCAGCGCGTTGAGCGACGCCTCCAGCGGATCGGGCGTGGTGACGCCGATGGCCGGGTCCAGGCCGTCCACGCCAAGAAACAGACGATCGGCGGATAGCCGCGACAGCGCCTGCTCGGCATCGGGGCCGGCCAGCGAATAGGACGTGGGGCGCAGCATGCCGCCGAGCATCATCACCCGCACGCCGCTCAGGCCGCTCAACTCCAGCGCGATGTTGAGCGCATTGGTGATCACCGTCAGTTCGTTCCAGCGACGCTGCCGCAGGGCGCGGGCAATCTCCACCGTGGTGGAGCCCGAATCGATGATGATGGTCTCGCCGTCCTGCACCAGCTTGGCCGCGGCCTCACCGATGCGCCGCTTCTGCGGGTGGTGGCGGGTTTCCTTGATGGTCAGCGGGGTGTCCTGCTGCGAGGGTGCCACCGGCACCGCGCCGCCGTGCGAACGGGTGAGGGCGCCAGCGCGATCGAGCGCTTCCAGATCGGCACGGATGGTCACAGCGGAAATGCCGAAGCGCTGAACCAGCTCCTCCACGGTGACCCGGCCCTGGGCTTCCACCTGCTCGACGATCAGCCGGCGACGTTCTTCCAGCAGCAGTTTCGGGGCGGCGGCCTTGCGGCTCTTGCTCATGCGATTCCCAGCAGACGGGCGGCGTTGTCGTGGTAGACCTTGCGCAGGATCGCATCCGGCAGGCCGAGCCCGTAGATCGACCAGCGCCCCTGCGGCGGCGTCGCCGCGGGCGCATAGTCGAAGTATTCGTCTTCGGTTTCAAGGAATCGATAGTAGATCTCGTACAGCTCGTCACCGAGCAATTGCTGCGGCACGTCCTCGCCCCACGGTGGCGGTACCGCGTCGGTGCCGAACAGGATGCGATCCTGGAAGCGCTCGAAGAAGTGCCGGCTGCGCCGCGGCTGACGGCCGAGCTCGGCGATCCGCGCGCTGATGTCCACCAGCACGTTCGGGAAGCGCTCCAGGCAGGCCTCGATGGTGTCCAGCTCCTCGGCCTGGCTGCCCACATGCATCAGCACGAAGGTGGTGCGCGGATGGCGTGCGATCACCCGGTCGCGCGCGGCGATCAGTTCGGCATGGCTGGGATACTCCGGGCCGTAGAACGACCAGTCCGGGTGGTGCGCCAGCTCTTCGTAGCGCTCGTTGTGGCGGTCGGTGGGCCGGAAGAAGGCGAGCGGGTCGGCCGTGTGGATGAACACCGGCATGTCCAGCGCCGCGCAGGTTTCCCACATCGGATCGAAGCGTGCATCGTCCACGCCGACCAGCGCGCCCTGATCGATGCCCTCGCGCAGGTACAGGCCCAGGGTCTTGAGCAGCTTCAGGCCGCAGGCGCCGGCACGGTGCGCCTGCTCGATGGCCTCCGCCTGCAGGCGCGGGTAGTCCGGCTCGGCGAACAGGCCGAACGAGGGTTCAGTCATGGTGAGGAAGCGGCCGGGCGCGACGCGATCGAAGCGCGCGATGGTCTCCTCCAGACCGCGGCCGGTACCGCCGGTGAGGTTGACCATCGCGCGGATACCTTTGCGCTCCATTAGCGGCAGCAGCGCCGCCGGATCGGTGAAGAAGGTCATCGCCTCGCCCACCGGTACGGTGCCGCGCACGTTGCGCATCCAGCTCAGATGGGTGTGCACGTCGATCACCGGGAACCGCGGACGCTCGATCCGCGTCACCGGAACGCGCAGCATGCTGCGCGGCTGGAATGCGGCCAGCGGCATTGTCAGCTTGTCCGCGTCGGGGGCGGTGGTCAGCAGGTTCTTGCCTTCGCTCCCGTGCGACGCAGTCACACGTGGCGGCGGTGCACAGCAGCCGCAGAAGCGCGGCCGCGCAGGCTGTCCAGTGTCGTCGTCGCTAGCGCCCATCGAGTCCTCGCTCAGCGCGGGTAGCGCTGCATGATCTCATGCACCTGGCGAGTCAGTGCGACGGCCTGGTCGAAGGGGCGCAGCCACATGTTGCGGCCGAACATCACGCCGCTGGCGCCGGACTGCATGTAGAACTCCACCTTGCGCAGCACCGCCGCGTCGTCGTCGTTCTTCTCGCCGCCGGAGAACAGCACCATGGTGCGTCCGGCCGAGCGCACCACGCGGGCGCAGCGGGCGGCGGCATCCTCGCTCAGCTTGTCGTACGGCGCGGGCACGTTGACCACGCTGTCGTTGGGCTCGTGCAGCTTGACGATGTCGGCGCCCAGCTCCAGCGCGACGCGTGCGGCGTAGTCCTGCGCGTAGAGCGTGTTGGTGCCGCCCTTGGCGTTCACCGCGCCGCCGCGCGGGTACGACCACAGCACCAGCGGCATGCCGAAGCGCTCGCAGTCGCGACGCACCTGCTCGAACTGGCGGAACTCGTCGTGCTGGCGCGGCGAGCCCACGTACATGGTGTAGCCCACCGCGTCCGCGCCCAGCCGCACGGCGTCTTCCACCGAGGCGAACAGCGGCGAAGTGGCCTCCGCATCGCTGGGGATGTTGGTCTTGCCGTTGAGCTTGAGGATCAGCGGCACGCGGCCGCAGTACTCGGTCATGTATTTCTCGGCCAGGCCGATGCCCAGCGCGATGGCAGAAAAACCGCCGGCTTCGGCCAAGGCGAACTGATAGCCCGGGTCGACCGCCGGCGGGTGGGGAAAGAAGTCCGTCGGGCCATGCTCCAGGCCCTGGTCCAGCGGCAGCACCAGCAGGCTGCCGTTGCGCGGACCGGAGCCGTACAGCAGGCGCCACAACCGCGTGCGCTTGCCGTGCGAGAGGGGCAGGGAGGCCAGGGCCGGCGCGGTCGCTTGCAAGTTGTCTTTCATTTCGAATACCTTTGGATGAAAGTTTCGTTGTGTTTCGTTTTTCATCATATTTCACGACGCGCCCATGTCTGTCAATTCGAACGTTCTCTCGCCCTCACTGTCTCGCCTGCACGCAGCGGCTGCCGCCGAGCAGTCCGCTCGCGGCTACGCCGACACGCTGCGCGAGATCCTGCAGCAGCCGCAGACCTGGCAGGGCACCGCCGCGCGCCTGGCGACCGATGAAAGCCTGGCCCTGATGCAGGCACTGCTCGCTTCGCGCCCGGCCCACATCGTGTTCACCGGTTCGGGCAGCTCGGTGTACGTCGGTGAGTGCCTCGCCCCGGTGCTGCAGGCGGCCCTGGGCATTCCCTGCCTGGCGATCCCGGCGGGCACGCTGCTGACCTCGCGCCGCGGCGTGCTGCCGCCGGGCCGCGGGCTGCTGGTGTCGATCGCGCGCTCGGGCGACAGTCCGGAGAGCACCGGGGTGGTCGACCAGGTGCTGGCTGCGGAGCCGGGCTACACGCACCTGGCGATCACCTGCAATGCGCAGGGCAAGCTCGCCACGCGCTACCGCGACGAACCGCGTATGCACGTGCAGCTGCTCGACGAGCGCACCAACGACCGCAGCCTGGTAATGACCAGCAGCTTCACCAACCTGCTGCTGGCCGGGACGGCCCTGCGCCATGCCGCCGCCGGAGGCGCCGATGCCCGTCACGCCGATGCGGCTGCCGCAGTGGCGCATGCGGTATTCGCTCGCCACGGCGATGCGCTGGAGGCTGTGGCGAAGCAGCCCTTGTCCGCCTCGGTTTACCTCGGCAGCGGCGCCGCACTGGGCGCGGCGCGCGAGGCCGCACTGAAGATGCTGGAGATGTCCGGCGGCGCCGTGCGCGTGCTCTCGGAAACCTTCCTCGGCTTGCGCCACGGCCCGATGTCCTGGCTGGGCGACGACTGCTCCGTGGTCGCCTTCCTCAGTGGCGAACCCAGCGTGCGCGGCTACGAGTACGACCTGCTGCGCGAACTCACCCGCAAGGGCCTGGGCCGTACCCGGGTGGTGGTCGGCGAGGCCATCCCGGCCGACGTGCTCGGCGAAGGTGGCGTGGCCATCGAGCTGCCGGGCTTCCACGCGCTGGAAGAAGCGCAGCAGTTGATGGTGCATGTGGTGGTCGGCCAGTTGCTGGCGTTCTTCCGCTGCCTGGCGTTGGGCCAGCGGCCGGATGCGCCCTCGCAGGGCGTGCTGACCCGCGTCGTCGAATCGTTCGTCATCCACGCGGAGGGCTCGGCATGAAACCTGTCCTCGTCGCCGGCGAAATCAACGCCGACCTGATCTTCGCCGGCTGCGAGGGCGTGCCCGCGTTTGGCCGCGAGATCCTCGCTACCGATTTCCGGCAGGGGCCGGGCAGCTCGTCGATGATCTGCGCGATGGGCCTGGCGCGGCTTGGCGAGTCCGTGTCGTTCGCCGGCATCGCCGGTCAGGACAGCTGGGGCGACTACTGCGTCGATGCACTTGCGTCGTGCGGCATCGACACCGCAGCGGTACGTCGCGATGCCAGCCTGCGCACCGGCGTGACAGTGGCGCTCTCGGCCGCCCACGATCGCGCGCTGGTGACTTTTCCCGGTGCCATCGCTGCATTGCAGGCCGATGCGATCGACGACGCGCTGCTGGCGCGCCATGGTCATCTGCACGTGGCTTCGTACTACCTGCAGGACGCCCTGCGACCGGGCTTGCCCGATCTGTTCGCGCGCGCCCGGGCGCTGGGCCTCACCGTATCGCTCGACCCGGGTTTCGACCCGTCACGCCGCTGGGACGTCGGCGTCAGCGATCTTCTGCCGCTGGTCGACCTGTTCCTGCCCAATGCGATGGAAGCGTGTGCGATCACCGGCGCGGACACGCCGGTGCGCGCGCTCACCGCGCTGAGCAACGGGCATACGCGCATCGTCATCAAATGCGGCAGCGCCGGCTGCCTCTCGCATGACGACGACGGCCAGCCGGTGACGGTGCCGGCGTTCCCGGTGGAGGCGCTGGACAGCACCGGCGCCGGCGACTCGTTCGACGCCGGCTTCCTGCAAGCCTGGCGCCGTGGCCTGGCGCTGCTCGAATGCCTACGCTGGGGCAGCGTGTGCGGTGCCCTGTCCACGCGAGGCATCGGCGGCACCGCCGCGCAGGCGACGGCTGACGAAGTGCGGCAGCGGCTGGTGCATTTCGCATGATCACGGTCGCCGGCTTCAACACGGCTATCGATCACCTGTTCACGGTCGACACGCTGGAGCCGGGGCAGGTACAGCGCGCGTCGCGGTCGGAACCGTACCCCGGCGGTAAGGGGTTGCACGTGGCGCAGGCCATTGCCGCGCTGGGCGAGCGCGTGCAGTTGGTCGGGCTCACCGATGCGGCCCATCGCAACCTCATCGCAAGGCGCCTGGCCGAGCGTGGCGTGCTGTTCCATGGTGTGGAGATCGAGGCCCCGCTGCGCCGCTGCATGGCCGTGCGCGAGCGCGACGGGCGTGTCACCGAGATCCTCGGTCCCGGTCCTGAATTGACCGAAGCGAGTTGCCAGGAATTGCTCGATACCTGGGCGCGTTGCGCGGGCGAGAGCGAGCTGCTGGTGCTCTCCGGCAGCCTGCCCGGTGGGCTCGATCCGAGCACCTACGCGCGCCTGATCGAGCAGGCGCGGCCGAATGCCGTGCCGTGCCTGGTCGACGCCAGCGGCGACGCGCTGCGCGCGGCGGCAGTCGGGCGTCCCTGGCTGCTCAAGCCCAACCGCGACGAGGCGGCCGACCTGATCGGTGAGCCGATCGACACCGTCGCGGACGCTGCCCGCGTCGCGCGCGAGCTGCATATGCGGGGCGTGGCGCTGCCACTGGTGACGCTGGGCGCGCAAGGGGCGGTGGGATGGGACGGCCAGCACGCCTGGCACGCCGCCGTCACTGTCGCCCACAACGTCAACGCCGTGGGATCAGGTGATTGCCTGCTCGCGGGCTTGGCGGTGGCGCTGCATCGGCGTGCGCTCCTGCCCGAAGCGCTGCGGCTGGGCGTGGCCTGTGGCGCCGCCAACGCGATGAACGAGGAAACCGGATTCCTGCGGCGCGACCAGGTGGACGCGCTGCTCGGGGAGGTGCGCCTGACCCGCCTGGCGGGCTGAGCGAACAGGGCGAGCGACGGGCGCGGGCGGAGGCTGGCGTCGCGGTATCGAAGCGTGTTGCAGGTCCGCTGGAGGGTCGGCCTGCAGGGCATCCAACCACCAACGAGGGTGAGGCATGAACGTATCGCATAGGGGAGGCCGCCGCGGCGGCATGGGTCGGGCTGTGCTGGCGGTGGCGCTGGCATCGGCACTGGGAGCTGGCAGTGCCTGGGCGCAGTCGATCACCGGCGGCCTTTATGGGCGCGAGCCGGCGGGGCAGATCACGGTGGTCGTCGACAATGCGGCCACGGGCTACCACAAGAGCCTGCAGGCCGATGCCGATGGTCGCTACACGCTGGGCGGCCTCAATCCAGGTCGTTACACCGTGACCGTGACCCAGGGCGGCGCCGTCGTCGGCACCCGCACGATCACCGTTACGGCCAACGTGCAGACGCCCGTGCCGGCGCTGAGTCACACGACCGGCGCTTCCGCAGTGAAGGCGGAGAACCTATCGGCGATCCAGGTCAGCGCCACTGCGCGCGGCCAGGATGTGATTCCCATCGACGTGAGCACGCCGGAGCTGTCCAACAGCTACAACATGAGCGTGGTCAACCAGCTGCCCACCGGGCGCGGCCCGGAAAGCATCGCGCTGCTGAGCTCCAAGGTGCGCTACGACAACCAGACCACCGGCCTGGTGCAGATGGGAGGCGCCAGCCCCGCGGAGAACCGCTACTACTACAACGAGTTCGACAGCACCTACGACTACCAGGGCCTGGGCGCGACCTACCTGCCGGCCGAGGCGATCGAGTCGACCCAGGTACTGGACTCCAATGCCGGAGCCACCTGGACCAGCACCACCGGCGGCGTCATCGCGCAGACCGTGCGCCAGGGCACCAATCAGTTCAAGGCTGGCTATTCACTGTATTTCAGCCCGGCCAGCTCGGCCCTCAATCCGACGCAGCCCGACGCGTACACCCGCCAGGGCGCCTACTACCACTACACCTCGAACAACAGCCACAGCGGCAACGTCACCGGGCAGTACCTGTGGGGCTCCGGTGCGCTGGTGAAAGACAAGCTGTTCTTCTTCGCCATGCTGGGCAATGCGCCGAACAACCGGAGCGTCAGCTACTCCCAGACGCTCAAGACCAAGAGCGCTACGCGCGACAAGAATGCGCTGCTCAATCTCACCTGGAACATCAACGCCGACCAGTCGCTCAACGTCGTCGGCAACCGTGACTGGAAGGACAGTTTCAACAACCAGTATCGCCTCACCCGCGCGTACGATCCTTCGTCGGCGGGCAGCTATTACGGCTGGACCTCGTCGCACGTGAAGAACCAGTTCCTGATCGGCAACTACCACTGGCAGATCAACGACACCATGAGCCTGCGGCTGATGGCGGGCTACCTGAGCCAGTCGTCGATCAGCCCCACCTCCAGCAGCGGCACCGGTGTGCCCTACGTCAACGAGGTGGACCCGGTCACGCAGACGCGCACCAACATCGGCCTGACCACCACCAGCAATCAGCTCTATCCGTTCCAGTACTGGCGACGCGGCTTCAAGGGCGATTTCACCTGGCAGCTCGGCGACCACCGCGTCACCGTGGGCGGCGAGCACTACAAGCACTACATCAACAACGTCAGCACTACCACACAGGGCGGTGACTGGACCTACTTCACCCAGCCCGGCAGCGTGCTGCCGAACGGCTCGCCGGCGCCGGCGGACGGCAAGTACGTGGAGCAGTACTACATCAGCACCGGCGGCCCGTTCTACACGGTCAACAAGGCCGAATACATCGACGACTACTGGCAGGCCGCCGATCGCTGGGTGGTCTACGCCGGATTGCGCTACGACACCTTCATCAACAAGAACGTCAACGGGCAGAACTTCTTCCACCTGCCGCTGCTCTCGCCGCGCCTGGGCGTGTCGTGGGACGTCTACGGCGACAGCTCGCTGAAGCTTGGCGCCAACGCGGGCAAGTACACCATTCCGATCCCGTCCAGCGTCAACAACGGCGCCGCCGGTGCGGTGACCCAGTGGCAGCGCTATTACACCTATACCGGTCGCGATCCGAACACCCAGGCGCCCACCGGCCTGAGCCAGATCGGCCCGCAGCTCACGCTGATCAACGGCCTGGCGCCGAGCAAGGAGAACGTGGCCACCTCCAACATCAAGGCGCCTTACCAGTACGAGTTCCAGCTCTACGCGCAGAAGGCGCTGGGTGGCAGCTGGTCGGGCATGGCCGAAGTCGGTTACGCGGTGCTCAAGCGTGCGATCGAGGACACCTGCTACACCCAGGGCATCACCGACTACGCGCAGGCCAACGGTTATCCCAGTTACGAGGACGCCAGCGGCTGTCCGATGATCAACCCGGGCATCGCCCAGGTATTCGTGCGCGACTACAACGGTGACGGCAAGCTCGAGTCGCTGACCCTGCCGGGCGCCGTGTTCGGCCCACCGCCGTCGCGCAAGTACACCCACCTGACGTTGGAGGTGTCGCACGCGCGCAACGCCGAGGAGCCGTACTTCCTCGACCTCAGCTACACCTGGGCGCATCTGTACGGCAACTACGACGGCCTGCTCAACCTCGGCACGCGCACCAACGGCGGCCCCTCCGAGCAGATCTACTGGGATTTCCCCGGCCTGATGGAACACGGCAACGGCAACCTGGCCGGCGACGTGCGGCACAGCCTCAAGCTCAACGGCATCTACTACTTCCCGTCGGGCCTGCGCATCGGCAGCACGCTGGACCTGTCCAGCGGCACGCCGGAGAGCTGTCTGGGAACCTATCCGGACAGCGACAACCCGGCCTCCTGGTACGGCGCGGCCAGCCACTTCTGCAACAACGTGCCCTCGCCACTGGGCAACGCAGGGCGCACGCCCTTCTTCTGGCAGTGGAACCTGGGCCTGGGCTACGACCACCAGATCGGCGAGCACAACCTGCTGAGCGTCGACTTGCAGATCCAGAACGTGACCAACCACCACGGTCGGATCGATGCGGAGCAGCGCTACGACACCGGCAGTTTCGACAACAGCGGCCAGCCGATCCTAAACCCGAGCTACGGCGCAGCCACCTGGCAGGCCACGCGTTCGACCATGCTGGTGCTGCGCTACACCTTCCAGTGAGGTTCCCCCGGCGGCCCGCGCGCGGATCGCCATCCCCGCCGCTCCGTCGCGAGACGGGGCGGACCGTTTCCCCAAGCCGGCGGCCTACGCCGCCGTAACGGAGCCGATACCGATGCACGATCCGATCCGTCCACTGACACGCCTTTCCCGCGCCGCCCTGTTCGCTGCCCTGTGCACCGCGGGCGCCACTGCCAGCGCCACCGATGCTGCGGCGAACCTCGGCAACGCGGCGATCGGTGTGCACTGGCAGGTCGATGACGATCACGTCGATGGCACCGTAGTGACCGATCGCGTCAACGGCCTGGCGATTCCGGTGCAGCAGCCCTTCGTGCTGACCTGGCGTGATGGGCATCGACTCGACACGTCGCAATTACGGTTGCTTGCGCCGCCGCACGAAGTCGCCTTGAAAGCCGACCCACAGGCCTCGCGTGCCGCGGCAAGGCTGCCGGGCAGGGCATTGGACGCCAGCTTCGGCGACGCGGGCGGTCGCGTGCGCGTCGACCTGCGTTGGGTACAGCGCGAGGGGGCGGACTATCTACGCGAGATCGTCACCGTCACCGCGCTCAAGCAGGACGAGGACATCGCCCGCATCGACCTGCTGCAGGCCAAGGCCGAAGAGGCCGAGGTGGTCGGCAGTGTGCCCGGTTCGCCGGTGGTCGCCGGTCGCGATTACTTCGGCTTCGAACATCCGCTGTCGTCCAGCAACGCCTGGGGCAATCGCGTGCAGCTGTGGATCGAGCGCGGCCTGCCGTTGCCGAAGGGCCAGTCGGTGACCTATTCGGCGGTAGCCGGCGTCACCCACGCCAACCAGCTGCGACGCGATTTCCTCGCCTACCTGGAGCGCGAGCGCGCGCATCCGTACCGCACCTTCCTGCACTACAACTCCTGGTACGACATCGGCTATTTCACCCCGTATACCGAAGCCCAGGCCCTGGATCGCATCCACGCATTCGGCGAAGAACTGACGGTCAAGCGCGGTGTGAGGCTTGATTCGTTCCTGTTCGACGACGGCTGGGACGACCGCAGCGGCAGCTGGCACTTCAGCAAGGATTTTCCGCACGGCTTCGTGCCGCTGCGCCAGGCCGCGGCAAAGTACGGCGCCGCCCCCGGCATGTGGCTGTCGCCCTGGGGCGGCTACGGCCCCCCAAAGGAAGAGCGGGTGAAGAACGGCCGCGCTGCCGGCTACGAGATCATCGACAGCGGCCTGGCGCTCTCCGGGCCCAAGTACTACCAGCGCTTCCATGACGTGACGATGGAGCTGCTGCGCAAGGACGGCATCAACCAGTTCAAGTTCGACGGCACCGGCAACGCCGACAAGGTGTTTCCGGGCAGTCGCTTTCCCAGCGACTTCGACGCCGCCATTGCGCTGATCGACGACCTGCGCAAGGCCAAGCCGGACCTGTTCATCAACCTCACCACCGGCACCCTGGCCTCGCCGTTCTGGCTGCGCTACGCCGATTCGATCTGGCGTGACGGCGAAGACGACTGGCATGCCGGCGTCGGTACCGAGCGCGAGCGGTGGATCACCTACCGCGACCGCGAGACCTATCGCAACATCGTCGAGAAGGGTCCGCTGTTCCCGCTCAACTCGCTGATGCTCCACGGCATCATCTACGCCAAGGAAAACCACCGGCTCAATACCGATCCCGGCCACGATTTCGCCAATGAGGTGCACTCGTACTTCGGCAGCGGCACCCAGTTGCAGGAGCTGTACATCACGCCGTCACTGCTCACCCCGGCCAACTGGGACACTCTGGCCGAGGCGGCGAAGTGGTCGCGCGCCAATGCATCGGTGCTCAAGGACTCCCATTGGGTCGGCGGCGACCCCGGGCGGCTGGACGTCTACGGCTGGGCCGCCTGGGCGCCGTCCAAAGCGATCCTCACCCTGCGCAATCCCAGCGACAAGCCACAACTGATGGTGATCGACCTGGCCAGGCAGCTCGAACTGCCGCCTGGCGCCACCGCCCGTTTTCGCGCGCACAGCCCCTGGCGGGCGGACGCGGCGCAGCCCGCGCTGGAGCTGGATGCGGGCAAGCCGCAGACGATGGAGTTGAGGCCGTTCCAGGTGCTGACCTGGGAGCTGCAGCCGCTGACCAGCGGCCACTGAGAATCGTCCGGGCGAGCCGTTTAGGCTCGCCCGGGGCCGATTACATGCGGAACACGCCGTAGCGCTGCGGCTCGATCGGTGCATTCATCGAGGCGGAGATCGCCAGCCCCAGCACGAGTCGGGTGTCGGTCGGGTCGATGATGCCGTCGTCCCACAACCGCGCGCTGGCGTAGTAGGGGTGGCCCTGGCGCTCGTACTGCTCGCGGATCGGCGCCTTGAAGCTTTCTTCCTCGTCCGCACTCCAGCGCTTGCCGGCGGCTTCGATGCCATCACGCTTGACCGTCGCCAGCACGCTGGCCGCCTGCTCGCCGCCCATCACGCTGATGCGCGCGTTCGGCCACATCCACAGGAAGCGCGCGCCGTAGGCGCGGCCGCACATCGCGTAGTTGCCGGCGCCGAAGCTGCCGCCGATCACCACGGTGAACTTCGGCACGTGCGAGCAGGCCACCGCGGTGACCATCTTGGCGCCGTCCTTGGCGATGCCGGCCTGCTCGTACTTCTTGCCGACCATGAAGCCGGTGATGTTCTGCAAAAACACCAGCGGCACGTTGCGCTGGTTGCACAGCTCGATGAAGTGCGCGCCCTTGAGCGCGCTCTCGGCGAACAGGATGCCGTTGTTGGCAACGATGCCCACCGGGTAGCCATGGATGTGCGCAAAGCCGCACACCAGGGTCTTGCCGTAGCGCGCCTTGAACTCGTGGAATTCCGAGCCGTCGACGATGCGCGCGATCACCTCGCGGATGTCGAACGGCCGGCGGGTGTCCTGCGGGATCACGCCGTACAGCTCGTCGGCCGGGTACTTCGGTTCGATCGGCGCACGCAGGGTGAGCGGCATGTTCTTGGTGCGGTTGAGGTGGCCGACGATGTCGCGGGCGATCGCCAGCGCGTGCGCGTCGTTCTCGGCATAGTGGTCGGCCACGCCGGAGATGGACGTATGGACGTCCGCGCCACCCAGCGTCTCGGCGTCCACCACTTCGCCGGTGGCCGCCTTCACCAGCGGCGGGCCGCCAAGGAAGATTGTGCCCTGTTAGCGCACGATGATCGTATCGTCGCTCATCGCTGGCACGTAGGCGCCGCCGGCCGTGCAGCTGCCCATCACTACGGCGATCTGCGGAATGTTGAGCGAGGACATCCGCGCCTGGTTGTAGAAGATCCGGCCGAAGTGCTCCTTGTCCGGGAACACTTCGTCCTGCAGCGGCAGGAACGCGCCGCCGGAATCGACCAGGTAGACGCAGGGCAGGCGGTTTTCCAGCGCCACTTCCTGCGCGCGCAGGTGCTTCTTCACCGTCATCGGGAAGTAGGTGCCGCCCTTCACGGTAGCGTCGTTGGCCACCACCACCACCTCGATGCCGTTCACTCGGCCGATGCCAGTGATCAGGCCGGCCGCCGGCGCGGCGTCGTCGTACATGCCGTGCGCGGCCAGCGCGGAAAGCTCCAGGAACGGTGAGCCGGGATCGAGCAGCGCGCGGATACGCTCGCGCGGCAGCAGCTTGCCGCGCGCGGTGTGCTTGTCGCGCGCCTTCTCGCCGCCGCCCTCGGCCGCTTTCGCCAGCTCCCGGTGCAGCTCGTCGACCGCCGTACGCAGCTGCGCCGCGTTGGCCTGGAATTCGGGCGACCGGGGGTCGATCTGCGAGGCGATCACGCTCATGGACAAGCCTGCCGTGCGAAGGAAAACCGCCATGATACCGGCGGCACGCGGGCGGCCCATTACGCACCGCCGCAATTACCTCGACGCGACATGGACGGCGAGGTTGCCTCAGCTGCCTTCGAGCTCGCTTTCCACGCGGTTGCGTCCACTGCGCTTGGCCCGATACAGCGCCGCGTCGGCGCTTGCCATCAAGGCGGCGAGGTCGTAGCCGCAGTGTGTGGTGCAGGCCAGGCCGAAGCTGGCCGACACGCCGCCCTGGGGGTGGCCTTCGGCCAGGGGCGCGTCGGCCAATGCCAGGCGGATGCGGTCGACGATCTCGCGGCCCTGTTCCAGCGAGCAGTCCGGCAGCAGCAGGCCGAACTCTTCGCCGCCCAGGCGGCCGAACACGTCGATGGAGCGCAGATGCTGCTGACACAGCGCCACCATGCCGACGATCACCGCGTCGCCGGTGGCATGGCCGTAGGTGTCGTTGATCTGCTTGAAATGGTCCAGGTCGACCAGCGCCAGGCACACGCCGCGTGAGGACTCCTCCGCGTAGCGCAGCGCCCGCTCGGCCTCGGCCAGAAAGTGCGGATGATTGAGGATGCCGGTGAGGCCATCGCGCCGCGCCAGTTTCTGAAAGCGCAGCTGCGATCGCTTCGTGCGCACCAGCCAGATCACCACCGAGGCCAGCACGGTAAGCAGCAGCAGCAACTGGAGCCGGCCGGCCTGGATCTGCTGGTGATCCAGCGCCTGCTGCAGCTCCAGCACGCTGTTGTGCTTGCCCAGCTCGGCCAGCTGCAGCTTGTGGATGGACAGCTGCTGCTGCACGGAGTGGTAGGCCAGCGCGATTGCCTGCGTGTCGCTCACCGAGCGCGCCAGCACGTCGCGATAGTGCCGGTAATACTCCAGCGCGTTGCGGTAGTCGCCGGCCTTGTTCGCCACTTCGTACAGCACGCGGTAGACGTATTCGGCGAGACCGTCGAAATTGCCCTTCGGGTCCATGGCCAGCGCCGACCGCGCCCAGCGCCTGGCGTTGGCGGCATCGCCGCTCATCCAGTAGGCGTAGCCGAAGTCGCTGCGAAGCACATACACGTGCACCTGAAATCCCTGCGCATTCACCGTCGGCTCGATACGCCGGAGCAGCTCCAGCGCGGCTTGCGGCTTGCCGGTCTCCGCCAGTCGACGCGCCAGGTCCAGCTCCACCGTATCGGCGAACATGGGCTCGCCCGCGGTGGTGCAGGCGTCGATCGCCTGCCGAAAAATCGGTGCGGTGGCCGGCAGGTCGCCCTTGGCGTTCAATGCCCCGAACAGATACACGTACGGTCGGCACATCGATTGCCCGGGCTCGGCGAACTGCATCATCTGTCGTGCGTAGGTCACCGCCGATTCCGACTGCTGCGCCGAGGCCATCAGCTGCGACAGCTGCGACAACGCCACATAGGCCACCTTGCGCTCGCGGATATGCGGCACCTGGGCGGCCAGACGGTCGGCCCGCTCAAACGCTTCCTCGTAGTGATGGCTGATCGCCAGGATGTTGAGCAGCGTGCCGGCCGCGAGCGCCTGCAGGTCGGTATCGGTGGCGTGGTCGGCCACGTCGCGCAGCAGCGGTTCGGCCTTGGCGTAGTCGCCGGTGAACGAGCCCTCCCAGCCATCCAGGTAGCGCAGGTGCCACTGCTGGTCGGTCGACAACACCGTGCCGGGCTGATGCAGTTGCTGCAGCAGTTGTAGGAAGCGGGCGTGGTCGGCGGTCTTGATGGCGTACGCCTTTTCCAGCAAGGCCGCCGCGTCGCCGGCCGCCGGTGCCGTCGCCCCAGCCGACCCCAAACAAAGCGCTGCCATGGCCGCAAAGCACATGCTCAGGTGCCGAAGGCAGCTGCGAGGTTTCCTGTTGGCTGCGAGCGCCGCCCGGGCGCCTACTTTCATGAGCGGGGCAGCCCGTCGATGTAACCGTGCAGCAACACGGGCCTGGCCCGCGTCGCACAAAAGACGGCGTGTGGCGTGAAGCGCGCAGCCTCCCACCGCGCGCCACCGGCCTTGATCGTGATTCGCATGCCCCATCCCCCCGATGTCACAGCTTGTAAGGCGCATCTTACCCAGCTGGCATAGCGGCGCGGGCATGGCTGGCAGCCACAAGGGTTCGGCTCGTCCGTGTCGCTGCATGCCATGGATCCCGGGGCCCGATTCGGGCGTTGGTGCCCCCGGTACTCGCATGGCCTGCGCGACCACGTCGCCGCAGACGCGCACCGCTTTGTTCAAAAGGTGCTGCCAGCCGCCGCCGGCCCCACCCGCACGAAACACCCCGCCTCTTCTTGTAGGAGCCCGCTCGCGGGCGATGCTCCGGGCTTTGACATAGATCAGGACCAGAAGCATCGCCCGCAAGCGAGCTCCTACAGCAAGCACAACCGCGCAGCGCGCCCGATCAACCCGGCACGCGTCCCATCACGCCGCGCCGCTACGCGCCTCACGCACCAGCAGCCACCACGCCCCCAGCGCCAGCGCGGGATCAAGAATCGCGAACGCGAACATCGTGTGCGGAAACACGCCAGCCAGGGCGGTGGGCACCAGTACCAGCGGCACCAGGATCAATCGGTCCAGCACCGAGGCGGCCACCACCTGCCGGCCACCGGAGCGACCGCCGAAGAAATACAGCCAGCCGATTACCGCCAGCGCCATGCCCAGCACGCGCACCAGCGCCGCCTCGTGTCCCTGAAAGGGCGCATCGCGCAACAGTGTCTGCACCACTCCCGGCCACGCGATTAGCATGCCGCCGCTGGCGAGATAGAGCAGGCCGTTGAGCGAGGTGTATTTCGAGGCGGTGAAGCGGTGGGCGGGTGCTTCCCGCAAAGCGGCGAGCAGGCGCATGGGCGGCTCCGGATGTCCTGGTGGATCATTTGCTCAAAGTCTGTGGTTGCAGAGAAACTGACGGGCATCGCCGCCCGCCACTCTTGAAAGTGGACTCCGCCCCCTGTTCCTGACCTTGGCTGACTCGGTACAGTCCGTCAGGGATGCCGCGCTAGGAGTCCGGCAGGCCCCGATAGTATGAGTTCCGATAGGTGGCGGCGCTGGTGCGCTGATCATCTTCGGGTTTGTCATTTGACGTGCGTCGGCGTCTCTGGCGCCGTCTGACTTCTGCTTTGGACCACGATGACGACCAACATCGCACACGCGGAGTCAGACGATCAGATTGCCGCGACCTTCGAAGTCATGCGCCAACTGCGGCCACACCTGGAGCGAAGCGAGTACGTTTCGCGCGTTCGCGATCTCATGGCAAGCGATGGGCTCAGGATGCTCGTGCTGTCCGATGACGGGGCAGTTGGAGCCGTGGCCACGTACCGCGTCATGAACATGCTTTATTGCGAAAGACTCATCTACATTGACGATCTTGTGTCCGATGAGCGTTCACGGTCTCGCGGCTACGGTTCGCAGCTAATCGCCAGGCTCAAGGAGCTGGGGCGCGAGCTTGGCTGCAGTGAGATCCAGCTGATTTCACGAACCATCCGGGAACAGGCGCATCGGTTCTATTTTCGTGAGGGCTTCGGGATCGAGTGCTTTCACTTCCGCAACAAGCTCGAGACCTGACAATTCTTGCAGGTCGATGCCGCTTCGCGGCGCGGTCCAATTCATGCGGTGGGTCCGTGGCGCTGGCGACGGCAATCTCGCGAAACAGGCGAGTGCTGATCTTCGCAGGGCTGGCGTCTTTTCCCGTGTTTCTGGCCGAGATCTTCGACCTGTCTGGCGTCAAGACGTTTTCCACCGGTCTGCTGTTGGGTGCGCTGGGTCTCCTTCCGCCGCTGGTGCTGTGGTACGCGGTGCTGGGGCTCTGGTACGCGGCGTGGTTCAGGGGGGCGTGCAGGCGCCACCGAGGCTCGTGCGGCTGGTGGTGTTCGGTGGATCGATGGGTTGGCTGGATCGGATTCGCCAAGGCGTATGGGATCGAGCGACCAGTCGCTTGGTGACTACACCCCGGCCATGTGGAAGTGGCGCTTGAACGCCACCTCGCCCGTCACCGGCTCCCCCAGTTCCCGTGCATAGCGGTGCCCCGCATACACCGCATGAGCGATCAGCCCCGGGGCGTCGGAGTCGCCGATGTTGCGCACGCTCTGGATGCTGGCATTGGCCCAGTCGGCTTCGCGTTCGAGTAGCTGTTGGTAGAGCGCGTCATTGGGCAGGCGGGCGGTGACGGTGAGCACGGCGTCGATGGTGAGCATCTGTTGGCGGTCTTCCCAGGCGTGGTCGAGGGTGAGCGTGTCGCCGTCGTAGCTGGCGACGGTGTGGGAGACGATGACCTCGATGCCGAGCTTGGCCAGGCGCTTGCGGATGTGGCGGTAGTCGAGCGTGTTCTGGCTCCACGGGGCGAGGGTGTCTTCCGGGGTCACGTAGACCACCTCGCAGCCGTGGGCGTGCAGTTGTTCGGCAGCGATGCTGGCGTAGTAGAAGCCGTCGTCGTCGAGCACGGCGACGCGGCCGGCGGGAATGCGGCCGTCCATCAGGTCGTCCAGCGTGTAGACCTTCGGGTTGTCGGCGAAGCCGGGGATCGCGGCGCCGTGGCTGCGGCCGTAGCCGTCGCGGCGCCAGTGGCAGCCGGTGGCGAGCACCACGTGTTCGGCACCGAAGTCGAGCACGTCCTGCGCGGTGAGCGCGGAGTCGAGGTAGACCGAGACGTTGGTGAGCTTGTTGATCTGGCCGAGGCGCCAGTCGCGCACGCGCGCCCATTCGGCCAGGCCGGGCAGGCGCGCTTCGCGGGTGACGCGGCCGCCGAGTTCCTTGCGCGCTTCGGCCAGGCTCACCTCGTAGCCGCGCTGGCCCAGCGCGCGCGCCGCTTCCAGTCCGGCGGGGCCGCCGCCGACCACCAGCACGCGGCCGGGCTTGCTTGCCGGGGCGATGCGCTCGGGGTGCCAGTCCTTGCGCCACTCCTCGCCCATGGTGGGGTTCTGCGTGCAGCGGATCGGCGAGATGGTCATGTCGCCGGAGACGCAGATGTTGCAGCCGATGCATTCGCGGATGTCGTCGATGCGGCCCTGTTCAACCTTGGCCGGCAGGAACGGGTCGGCGATGGACGGGCGCGCGGCACCGATCAGGTCGAGCACGCCGCGCTTGATCTGCGACACCATGGTGTCCGGCGAGGTGAAGCGGCCCACGCCCACCACCGGCTTGCTGGTGACCTGTTTGACGAAGGCGACGAACGGCTCCTGCGCGCCCTCGCTGGCGAAGCGCGAAGGCACCGAGTCGTTGTACCAGGCGGCGACGTTCACATCCCACAGGTCGGGCAGCTCGGCGAGCATCGCCACGATGTCCTTGGCCTCGTTCAATTCCACGCCGCCTTGCCCAAGCAGTTCCTCGGTGGCGAAGCGCAGCGCCACGCCGCAGCGGTGGCCGATGGCGTCCCGGGTGTCTTCCAGCACCTCGCGCAGCAGGCGCACGCGGTTCTCCAGCGAGCCGCCGTAGGCGTCGGTGCGCTGGTTGCGGCGGCGCTGCAGGAAGTGCATCGGCAGCGAGAGATCGTGCGCGGCGTAGACGTAGACGATGTCCATGCCGGCACGCATCGCGCGCACTGCCGCCTCGCGGTGCCAGCGGCGGTACTCGGCGATGTCCTTCAGCGACATCGCGCGCGCCTGCGAGGGGTAGCCGTACTTGCTCGGCTGGTGCGAGGGGCCGATCAGCACCTCGCGCGAATACAGGTTCGACGCGGTGGGGCCGTTGTGCGACAGCTCCACCGCGGCCAGCGCGCCGTGCGCGTGCACCTTGTCGCACATCAGGGCGAGGGCGGCGATATCGCGGTCGTCCCACAGCCGCGCCTCGACGTAGGGCGTGAGGTCGCTGCTGGGGTGGATCTCGCATTCCTCGGTGGACACCACTGCCCAGCCGCCCTCGGCCTTCACCTCGCGCATGGCCGCGTGGGCCAGCGGCATGGCGTGGCCCATGCCGTTGCAGTGCGGCACCTGGAAGAAGCGATTCTTCGCGGTGACCGGGCCGATCTGCACCGGGGTGAACAGGATGTCGTAGCGGGGATCGCGCATCGGAGTCAGGCCTTGGCAGGGGCGTTGGCGCGGCGCAGCCGCATGAAGGCGTACAGCGGCAGGCCGGCGGCGATCAGGCCCAGGCCGAGCAGCAACGGTTCGTGGCCGATGCCGATGAAGGCGAACACCACGAACAGCACGCCGAGCACGGCGGCCGGCAGCACCGCGCCGCGCACCGTGCCGCGGCGCCACAGCACGATCAGCGCCAACGAGCAGCACAGGTAGAGCGGCAGGTTGGCGGCGGTGACCACGCGGGTGATGAAGGTGAAGGCCGATACCAGCGACTTGCTGTAGCTCATCCACACCATCACCGAGGCCAGCGCGCCGGTGACCACCAGCGCCACCGCAGGGGCGCCGCGGCGGTTGTCGCGCACGAACACCTTGGGCAGCACGCCGTTGGCGGCCATGGTGCGGGTCAGCTCGCCCACCAGCAGCGTCCAGCCGTTGAGCGCGCCCAGCCCGCTGACCACCACGAACAGCGACAGCCAGCGGCCGAAGCCGGCGCCGCCGAAGCGATCCATCAGCAGCGCGAACGGCGCGCTGGCATTGCCCAGCTCCTGCTGCGGGATCAGCAGCAGCGGCACGGTGGAGACGATGATGTAGATCACCGCGGTAAGCACGGTGCCGACCATGGTGGCGCGCGGGATGGTGCGGCCCGGGTCGTTCACCCGCGCCGCCGGTACGCTGGCCGACTCGATGCCGAGCATGGCGAACAGCGCGATGGTGCCGGCGGCCATGGTGTCCTTCAGGCTGATCGGCGTGGCCGGCAGGTGCGCGCTGTAGCTGGTCGGCGTGTGCAGCAGCACCCAGACGCCGAGCGCGGCGATGGCGATCATCGGCAGCAGCTTGAGCGCGGTGGTGACGATCTGCACGCTGCCGCCGGCGCGCACGCCGAGCAGGTTGATCGCCACGAACAGCCACAGCAGGCCCAGCGCGAACACCGCCGGGTGGATCGCCTGCAGCCCCGGGAACACCACCGTGATGTAGCCCACCGCGCCGGTGGCCAGTGCCGCGTTGGTGAGCCACAGCGACACCCAGTACGCCCACAGCGCCATGTATGCCGGGAGGTCGCCGAGCGTGCGGCGGATGTAGCCGTAGGGGCCGTCAGCGTCGGGCAGGGCGTGCGCCAGATAGGAGAACACCCGCGCCAGCGCGAGGCAGCCGAGCAGGGTGGCGGTCCAGCCGATCAGCGCGTTGAAGCCATACGGCGCGAGCGAGGCGGGCAGCAGGAAGATGCCCATGCCGATCACGTTGCCCACCACCAGCGCGGTGCAGGTCCAGAAGCCGATTTTGTTGCTGTGGGTCATGTATTGGTTCGCCGTTGGACGGAAGGTGGAACGTTCATGTGCTGTCGGGTCTTCCTAGCCGTCATTCCGGCGAAAGCCGGGATCCAGTGACTTGAAGCTTTTGAAGTGCAAAGACGCTGGATGACCGGCATACGCCGTTGAAAGACATCTTCGGCTTGACCAGCCGTTCGGCCGTTGAGAGCCGCCGGGATGACGAGAAAAAAAGCGGCCAGGCGAGATCGTTCGCGGTGGAGAAAAGAGCGCCCTCGGCATGCCTGCATTGAGGCACTTCGACTCCGCCGCTGGGCGGCTACGCTCAGTGCGAACGGGTGAGGAGTTGCGAACGGGCAGCGAACGGCCGAGGGGATGCGAACGGCTGATGAGGGGCTGACGGGAGCTGGCATGGCGGGCTATTGCATCAGTCGTCCAGCGCCACCGGCTGCCCTGCCTTGATCACGCCGCGGATCTGCCGCAGGCAGTCGACGTCGTGCAGCGGGTCGCAGCCCACCGCGACCAGGTCGGCGGCCTTGCCCGGGGCGATCGAGCCGAGCTCTCGCTCCTTGCCGAGCAGGCGCGCGGCGTCGATGGTGGCCGAGCGGATCGCCTGCAGCGGGGTCATGCCCCAGCGCACCATGTAGGCGAACTGGCGCGCGTTCTGGCCGTGCGGGTAGACGCCGGCGTCGGTGCCGAAGGCGAGGTGCACGCCGGCTTTCACCGCCTTGCGGAAGCCTTCGCGTTGGGCCTCGGTAGTCTCCTCGTTCTTGCGCAGGATCTCCGGCGACCAGTGGTCGCGGGTGCCGATTTCCTCGATGTAGTCGCCGTCGTAGATGTCGGCGACCAGCCAGGTGCCGTGCTTCACCAGCAGCGCGATCCCTTCGTCGTCGATCAGCGAACCGTGCTCGATCGAGCGCACGCCGGCGCGGATGGCGCGCTTAATGCCCTCGGCGCCGTGCGCGTGGGCGGCGACGAACTTG